>JAAYBE010000420.1 GCA_012719015.1 Actinomycetota bacterium | reverse complement strand
TCTCGGCGGCCGACCGGGCGCACACCATCCAGGTCGCGATCGATCCGGAGAGCAAGCCGGACGACCTCGTGCAGCCGGGCCACGTCTTCCCGCTCATGGCGCGCCCGGGCGGGGTGCTGGAGCGCTCGGGTCAGACGGAGGCGGCCGTGGACCTCGCCAGGCTCGCCGGCCTGAACCCCGCCGGCGTCATCTGCGAGATCATGAACGACGACGGCACCATGGCGCGGGTGCCCGACCTGATCCCGTACGCCCGCCGGCACGGCCTGCGGATCATCACCGTCGCCGACCTGATCAAGTACCGGCGCCGCAACGAGCGCCTGGTGCGCCGGGCGGCGACGGTCGCCCTCCCGACCAGGTACGGCGACTTCAGGGCCGTGGGCTACGAGTCGGTGCTCGACGGCGGCCACCATGTGGCCATCGTCAAGGGCGACGTCGCGGGCAAGAAGGACGTCCTCGTGCGGGTGCACTCCGAGTGCCTCACGGGCGACGCGTTCGGCTCGTTGCGCTGCGACTGCGGCGCGCAGCTCGCGGAGGCCCTGCGGCGCATAGAGGCCGAAGGCCTCGGCGTGGTCCTGTACATGCGCCAGGAGGGTCGCGGCATCGGCCTCATCAACAAGCTCAAGGCGTACGCGCTGCAGGAGGAGGGGTACGACACGGTGCAGGCCAACGTGGAGCTGGGGTTCGCGCCCGACCTGAGGGACTACGGGACGGGGGCGCAGATCCTCGCCGACCTCGGCCTCTCCACCATCCGCATCATGACCAACAACCCCAAGAAGATCGTGGCGCTCGAGGGCTACGGCCTGCACGTGACGGCGCGGGAGCCGATCGAGGTGCCGCCGCACGAGGGCAACCGGTGTTACCTGCGCACCAAGCGCGACAAGATGGGCCATATGCTCGAGCACGAGGATCTCTTCAGCCAGGACGAGGGCCTCGAGGGGTAAGGAGAGGAGTCACGACATGACGACCTACGAAGGCAGGCTCAACGGCAAGGGGCTCAGGTTCGCCCTCGTGGTGGGACGCTTCAACGAGCTCATCTCGACTCGGCTGTACGAGGGTGCGCTCGATTGCCTCAAGCGGCACGACGTCGACGACGGCGACGTGGATGCGGCCTGGGTGCCGGGCGCCTTCGAGATGCCGCTGGTGGCGAAGCGCCTGGCGGAGAGCGGCGCCTACGATGCCGTGGTCTGTCTCGGCGCGGTCATCCGCGGCGGGACGCCGCACTTCGACTACGTCGCCGCCGAGGCCGCCAAAGGCATCGCGAAGGTGACGCTCGACAGCGGCGTGCCGGTCATCTTCGGTGTGCTCACCACCGACACCATCGAGCAGGCCGTCGAGCGTGCCGGCACCAAGGCGGGCAACAAGGGCTGGAGCGCCGCTGCGACCGCGCTCGAGATGGCGAACCTCGCCAAGACACTGCCCTGAGCGGCGGCGTCCGACAGAGAGCGCCGGCGCGCCCGACCTGTCGGCTGCGGCCCCCTACTTGCGCAGCCAGTCATTCAGCGCGGCAGCCGCCACGGCGATGAGGGCGCAGATGAAGGCGAAGAGCGCCGCGTAAGCGACCGGATGCTCGGCCATCAGAGCTCCTCGCCGTGGAGTCGCCCGGCGCCGCGCCCGCACGCAGAAGCCCCGCCTCGAGGCGGGGCTCCGGAGCACGCGTCGGACGCCGGCGTGCCGGCTCTCATCGGTCTCAGACGGCTTTGGTGACGCGGCCTGACTTGAGACAGCGGACGCACACGTAGGCGTTCCGCGGACGGCCGTCCACGAGGATGCGGACCCGCTGCAGGTTGGGGTCGAAACGGCGCTTGGTGGCGCGGTTCGAGTGGCTGCGGTTGTTGCCGATCGCGGGGGCCTTGCCGCAGCTCACGCAGATCTTGGACATGGGTGTTCCTCAGCTTGCTTGCCTGACAGTCGCGCTAGTATCCTTCAGGCCGCCGGGGAACGCAAACGGGGGTCCGTGTCATGTCCCGCTCGCACATCATCGACGAAGCGCACTGATGACGTCCACCAGAGGGACATCCATGTTCGCGACGGAGGCGACCCGCCGCCTTCCCGAGGGCTGAGAGGACGACATGTCACAGCCGGACCTGCGGATCCCGTTCACGAGCCGGACCTTGAGCGGCGGCGTCACCGTCGCCCACCAGGTCATCGCCAGGCTGGTCGGAGAGGCTGCACGCGTCACCTACGGCGTCGTCGGCATGCAGGAGCCCGCGGTCAAGCGGATCGCCAGGTTCCTCCGCGGCTCCGACGCAGAGGGTGTGGAGCTCTCCGTGAGCGAGGGCAGCGTCGACATCGGGCTGCGTGTGGTGATGGAGCGCGGCGTCAACATCGCACAGGTCACGGCGAACCTGCAGGAGCAGGTCCGCTACCAGCTCGAGCGGGTGAGCGGCATCCCCGTCGGGCAGATCAACGTGCGCGTCGAGGATCTCCAGGATTGATCGTCCGGGCCGCCGCCGTCAGCGTCATCCAGTCCGCACTCTCCGCCGTCGAGGCTGAGCGCCAGCTCATCAACGACCTCAACGTCTACCCGGTCCCGGACGGCGACACGGGGACCAACATGGCGCTCACCGTGCGCGCCGTGGTGGAAGAACTCGAGCAGAGCGATGTGACCGACATCCCGTCGGTGGCCGCCGCGGTCACCAAGGGGTCGCTCATGGGCGCGCGTGGCAACTCGGGCGTCATCCTGTCCCAGATCGTCCGTGGCATCTGCGACGTGTGGGGGCAGGCCAACTCGCTCGACACGGCCGTGTTCAAGCAGGCGGTGATGGAGGGACAACACGCCGCCTACCGGGCGGTCAAGGAGCCCGTCGAAGGCACCATGCTCACGGTCATCCGCGAGATGGCGACGGCGGCACAGGCGGTGCCGGACGGCCTCGGACTCGAGCACCTGCTGGCTGCCGTCGAGGAGGCCGGCAGGGTCGCGGTCGAGAACACGACCGCGCAGCTGCCGGCCCTGCAGAAGGCCGGGGTCGTGGACGCCGGCGGCTATGGCCTTCTCGTGCTCTTCCGGGGGCTTGCCGCGGGCATCCACGACCTTGTCCGCGGCGGGAGGATCGCCGCCGGCGCCCGCCTGGCCGCTCGTGCCGCCGTCGGACCCGTGGCCGCGCCGATGCCGCCGGAGAGACGTGTGGTCGTCGAACAGCCCAGCGAGCTCTCCGAGTACCGCTACTGCACGAGCCTGCTGCTCACCGGGACGGCCATCGACCGCGAGGCGCTCGAGGCCTTCCTCGCGCCGCTCGGGGACAGCGCTCTCGTCGTCGGAGACGAGCGCACCGTCAAGATCCACGTGCACGTCAACGACCCCGGTGTCGTCCTCAGCGAGGCCGTGCGGCACGGGGCGATCGGCGACGTGGAGATCAACGACATGCACGCCCAGACGCGTGAACGCGACGAGCGGCTGGCGATGCCCACCACGTCGACGCCGGAGATCGGCGAGGGGGGCAGCGTGGTGGTGGCCGTGGTCGCCGGTGCCGGCAACCAGCAGCTCTTCCGCGATCTGGGATGCCACGCCGTCGTCGACGGCGGCCAGTCCATGAACCCCAGCGCCGCCCAGCTGCTTGACGCCGTCGAGGCCCTCGGCGCTGAGGAGGTCGTGATCCTGCCCAACAACGGCAACGTGATCCTGACCGCGGAGCAGGCCGCAGGGATGAGTCCCCTGCACATCGCCGTGGTCCCGTCCAGGTCCATCCCCAGCGGACTCGCCGCCATGGTCGCCTTCGACCCCGGCGAGGATGCGGTCGGCAACGCCCGCCTGATGGAGGATGCCATCGCCGATGTCCGCTGTGGTGAGGTCACGCATGCCGTGCGCGATTCGGAGTTGGACGGGGTCGAGGTCAAGAAGGGACAGGCGATGGGCATCGTCGACGGCAAGCTGGTGGCCGCCGCCGACGACATCGAAGGCGCGTTTGGCGGGGTGCTGGCGGAGTTCGTCCGTGGGGGCGCCGACTACGTCACCGTACTCACGGCGCTCAACGGATCCCCCGGGACCACGCGCGAACGACTTGCCGAGATCGCCGCCCGTCTGGCGCCCGACGCCGAGGTCAGCTTCCACGAGGGCGGTCAGCCGCTGTATCCGATCCTCGCGAGCGCCGAATGAGCGACGTAGCGGCCTCATCGTCGGGCGCGCCGCAGGCGCGGACGACAGTGAGCGACGTAGCGGCCTCATCGTCGGGCGCGCCGCAGGCGCGGGCGACAGTGAGCGACGTAGCGGCCTCATCGTCGGGCGCGCCGCAGGCGCGGACGACAGTGAACGACGCAGCGGCTTCATCGTCGGGCGCGCCGCAGGCGCGGACGACAGTGAACGACAGCCACCCTTCGACGCCGAACCCGCCAGAGGAGGCTCGACAGTGACGGACCTGCTCACCCTCGAGAACACCGCCATCGTCATGGACTCCACCTGCGATCCGCCAGACGGCTGGTTCGACCAGCCCGGCCTGTATCTCGTGCCGCTCAAAGTCCACTTCGGCGATCAGATGTTCCGTGACGGCGTCGACATGACCTACAAGGAGTTCTTCGCCAAGCTCAGGGGATCTGACATCCTGCCCACCACCTCACAGCCCACGGCAGGCGAGTTCCTCGCCACGTACCAGGCGGCGCGCGAGCGTTACGAGCACGTCTTCTCGCTGCACATCTCGGGGGAGATGAGCGGGACGGTGCGCGCCGCCCAGCAGGCCGCGGAGGAGATCGACAACGTCCATGTGTACGACCTGCGCACGGTGACGAGTGCGCTCGCCCTGGGAGCCGAACGTCTCCGGGCGCACCTCGCCGACGGGTGCACGCTGGACGCGGCCAAGGCCTATGTCGAGCGGTACAGGGACGAGTCACGCGTACTCATCCACGCGGCGACCCTGGAGTATCTGCGGCGCGGCGGCCGCATCGGGCTCGCCGCCTCGTTCGTCGGCGGCGTGTTCGACATCAAGCCGCTCATCCACGTGGTCGACGGCACGATGACCGGATACGCCAAGGTCCGGGGTCAGAAGAAGGCCTTCGCCGCCATGCGGCGGTATCTCGACGAGCACAGCCGCCCCGACGACCACATCTGGTTCTGCACCATCGACGCCGACACCGACGACGAGCCGCAGCAGATCCGCGAGCTCATCCAGTCCTGCCGGCCGAACGCCCATTTCGTCTGGCAGGGTCACGTCGCCGCCGTCGTGGGTACGCACATCGGCCCGGGTACGGCGGCGTTCGCGATGATCGTGGAGTGACCGCGCCGCCGCTTCCGCACCGCTTCGGCGGCGGCCTGTACACGGAACGGCCGCCGGTCACGCGCCTCGCGCTCGGCCCCGACGTCCTCGCCGCTCCGCTGGCGGATCTCGGGCGCGTGACGCCCTCCGTGGCGCGACGGCTCTCCGCCTTCGGGCTCCACACCGTGGGCGACCTCATCGACCACTTCCCGCGCCGCTACGAGGACTTCCGCGACCGCAAGGCGATCCGCGACCTCAAGGTGGGGGAGGAAGCCACGGTCCGTGGGATGGTGGTGCGTGTACGTGCGGGAAGGACCGCACGGCGTCGCGTGGATATCGTGACGGCGGTCCTGAGCGACGACACCGGGGCCCTCGAGGCGGTCTGGTTCAACCAGGGCTACCTCATGAAGGTCCTCACTGAGGGGATGCGACTGAGTCTGCGGGGCACGTTCCGGCCGCAGGGCAGACGACTGCAGTTCCTGGTCAAAGGGCACGAGATCCTCGAAGAGGGGGACGGGGAAGGGGTGCACACGGAGGGTGTCGTGCCCGTCTACCCTGCCGGGGAGCAGGTGTCGGCGAAGCTGCTGCGCGCCCTGCTGCATGAACTCGCCCCTGTCATGCGTCGGCTTCCCGACCCGTTGCCGGCGCGGCTGCGGGTGCGCGAGCGCCTGCCGAGCCGCGCCGACGCCGTCACCGCCGTGCACCTGCCGCGGACACTGGCGGAGGCGAGGCCGGCGCGTGACCGCCTGGTGCTCGAGGAACTGCTCCTCATGCAGATAGGACTGCTGCTCCACAAGCAGGAGCAGCAGTGTCGCGTGCGCGCACCGGCGTTCTCCGCGCCGAGTGGGCTTGCGCGCGCCTTCCTCGACACACTGCCGTTCGAGCTCACGGAGCATCAGTCGGCAGCGCTCGAGGAGCTCGAGGCCGACCTGCAACGGGAGGCGCCGATGCGTCGCCTGCTCCAGGGCGACGTCGGCTCCGGCAAGACCGTGGTGGCCCTGTACTGTCTCGTGCGGGCTGCGGAGGCGGGACTGCAGGGCGTACTCCTGGCGCCCACGGAGACGCTGGCCGCACAACATGCCGAGACGGCCGTCGGACTGGCGGGCGCGCTCGTCCCGACGGAGCTCGTCACGGCGTCGCTCACGGCCAGAGAGCGGCGCTCGGCGCTCGCCCGCATCGCCGCCGGAGAGACACGGCTCGCCGTCGGCACGCACGCGCTGCTGCAGGAGGACGTGCGCTTCCGCGCCCTCGGGCTGCTCGTCGTGGACGAGCAGCACCGTTTCGGGGTGGAGCAGCGCGACGCCCTCGTGCGCCGGGCGGAGCGTGACGGCGTCGCTCCCCATGTGCTCCACATGACGGCGACCCCGATCCCGAGGACGCTCGCGCTCACGGTGTTCGGCGACCTGGACGTGACCACCATCGCCGGGCTTCCGGCCGGACGGCGACCGGTGGTGACGAGGGTCGTCGAAGAGGACAGACGCGAAGCAGGGTACGACTTCGTACGCAAACAGATCGCCCGCGGCAGGCAGGCGTACGTCGTCTGCCCCGCGATCGACGAGTCGGAGTCCATCTCGGCCGCCACCGCGGTGGCGGAGGCCGAGCGCCTGCAGCGCGGACCGTTCCGCGCCGCCCGTGTGGCGGTGGCGCACGGCCAGCTCAAGCCGACTGACCGCGACGCCGTGATGCGTGCCTTCAAGAACGGGGAGGTCGACGTCCTCGTGGCGACCAGTCTCGTGGAGGTCGGCATCGACGTCCCGAACGCCACGGTCATGATCATCGAAGGAGCGGAGCGTTTCGGCCTGGCGCAACTGCACCAACTGCGTGGCCGGGTCGGACGCGGCCGCGAGAGGTCGTATTGCCTGCTCTTCGCCACGGCCGAGACAGGCGCCTCACAGGCGCGACTCGAGGCGCTGCTGGAGACGACGGACGGATTCGAGCTCGCCGACCGGGACCTGGAGATCCGCGGCGAGGGACAGGTGATGGGGGCGCGCCAGGCCGGCAGATCCGACCTGAAGCTGGCCCGTCTGGCGCGCGACCGCACGGCGCTGCTGCGGGCCCGCGAGCTGGCCGCCGACCTCCTGGCGGCGGACCCCGGTCTGCGTGACGCGGTGCACGCGCCGCTCGCCGACGCCGTGCGCGACGCGTTCGGCGAGGAGCTGGCCTGGCTGCTCAAGGCCTGACCGGGTCGACGCAGGCGCCGCGTATACTCCACTCATGCGTACGCCCGAGCTCATCGCCACACACACCAACACCGACTTCGACGCGTTCGCCGCCATGGTCGCGGCCCGCAAGCTGTATCCGGAGGCACGCCTCTGCCTCGGCGGCGCCGTGAACCGCAACGTGAGGGAGTTCCAGGCCCTGTACGCCGATGCCGTTCCGGTGGTGGATCCCGCGGACGTGGACCGCGACAGTGTGCGTCGCCTCATCCTCGTCGACACGGTACACGCCGGCCGGCTCGGCGACCTCGGCGACCTGTGCGGTCGCGAAGGCGTGCAGGTCATCGCGTTCGATCATCACGCCCACGCCGACGAACTGCCCGACTATCTGGCAGCGGATGCGCTGGTGAGCTCGAACGACGGCTCCCTCGTCACGCTGCTCGTACGCATCATCGCCGAGCGCGGCATCCCGGTGACTCCCTTCGAGGCGACCGTGTTCGCACTCGGCATCCACGAGGACACCGGCTCACTCACGTTCGCGACGACCACCACCCGGGACGCCGAGGCGCTGGCTTTCTGCATGCGCGCCGGTGCCGACACCGAGCTGCTCGAGAAATGGCTCGCCAATGCGTTGACGCCCGCCCAGCGTCTCACGCTGGCGGCCGCCCTCGAGACGGCCGAGGAGTTGCCCATACCCGAGGCCTCGGTGCTGCTGTCGGCGCTGCGTGAGGACCTCTACGTGGAGGGAGTGAGCGTGGTCGCCCATCGGGTGATGGACCTGACGGGCTGCGACGCCTACTTCCTCCTGGTGGAGATGGAAGGACGCGTGTTCGTGACTGCACGGAGCCGCGGGGGCCGGCTGGACGTGGCGGAGGCGCTCCGCGCGGTGGGCGGCGGCGGTCACACCGCGGCCGCCTCCGCCGTGGTCAAGGACGCCCCCTTGGGCGAAGTCGCGGCGGCCGTCGCGGCGGCGGCTCCCGCCGCGGTCGCGCCTACCCGTGTGGCCCTCGACGCGCTCGAGCCGGGCCCGCCCACCGTGCTGGAGTCGACCCAGGTGGACGAGGCGGCGCTGCAGTGTCGCCGCGAAGGGATCGGCGGTGTCGGCGTGGTGCGTGACGACCGCCTCATCGGGCGCGTCGCGCTCGCCGACCTGGAGCGCGCCTCGGCCCACGGTCTGGGGCATGCGCCGGCCAAGGCGGTCATGACGTCGCGCGTACCGCTGCTGTGGTCGCGGACGCCCCTGGAGAGAGTGGCGCTCCGGCTGGCGCAGGACGAGGTGGGGTGGATGCCGGTCGTCGGCGAGCAGACCGGGGCGAGCATCCACGACGGCGTGGCCGTGGATGCGCTCCTCGGCATGGTGTCGCGCCGCACCGTGGCAGGCGCGCCACCCCGGGAGCCCGCCGCCCCCGTGACGGTGAATCTCGCCGGACCGCTCGGTGAGCTCGGGCGGGACGACCTTCTGCGCCACGTCCAGGCGGTGGCCGCCGGCGTGCGCGGCTGCTACCTCGTCGGCGGCGCCGTCCGCGACCTCATGCTGCGCGAGCCCGGCTTCGACGTGGATCTCGCGGTGGAGGGCGACGGCATCGCTTTCGCCGCCGAGCTCGCCGCGCGGCTCAAAGGCCATGTGCGACCGCACACCAAGTTCGGCACCGCGGTGGTCGTGGCCGGTGACGGCCCGGACCGCCTGCGCGTGGACGTCGCCTCCACCCGTGCCGAGTCGTACGACTATCCCGGCGCGCTGCCCAAGGTCCAGCACGCCGGCATCCGCAGCGACCTCGCGCGTCGCGACTTCACCATCAACGCCATGGCCGTGTCGCTCAAGCCCGAGACCTTCGGCGATCTCTACGACTACTTCGGCGGCCGCGAGGACCTCCGGGCGGGGCGCATCGTGGTCCTCCACAACCTGAGCTTCATCGAGGATCCCACCCGGATCCTGCGCGCCATCCGGTACGAGAACCGTTACGGGCTGCGTATGGACGAACGCACCCTGAGCCTGGCGCGCGCGTGTTGCGCGATGGACCTCGTCGGCGACCTCTCCTCGGCACGGCTCCGCGACGAGCTGGTCAGTCTCCTGGACGAGGAGAAGGTCGACTTCTCGCTGCGCCGCGTCGAGGAGATCGGAGTGTGGCCCGCCATCCACGGGCGGTTGCGTGTGGACCGGCGCACGCGACGGCTGGTCAGGAGGGCCGATCAGCTGCGCGCGGCGCACGACCTCGAAGACGAGGCGCCCCGATGGCGTCTGCGTCTCGTGTGGCTGCTGCGCGACCTCGACCCGGAGGAGATCGCCATCTGGACGGAGCGCATGCGCGTGCGCGCCCAGGACGCCAATGTGCTCGAGCGCTCGCTGGTCGTGGCCCGACGGCTGCTCGACCGCATCGCCCGCGGGCCGAGCGAGGCGGAGTTGTACGACCTGGCGGTCGGCGAGCCGGTCGAGGCTCTGCTCGCCGCGATGACGCTCGACGATTCGGGGATCGCCGCCAGTCGGCTGGCGCACTTCGTCGACGTCACACGCCACGTCCGCCTGGCGATCGGCGGCCGCGACCTCCTCGGACTCGGTTTCGCTCCCGGCCCGCATATGGGCAAGGTGCTGCGCAGCGTGCTCCACCTGAAGCTGAACGGCATCGTGTCGACGCCGGACGAGGAGCTCACGGCGGCGGCGCGGATGAGGGAGGAGACGTGAGGGACGGCGGCTTGCTGCTCGAGTTCCTCCTCGTGTCGCCGCTGCTGCTGGTGAGCCTCGTGCTCCACGAACTCGCCCACGGCTGGGTCGCGCACGTGCTCGGCGACCCGACCGCGAAGGCCCACGGGCGACTGACGCTCAACCCGGTCGATCACCTGGACACCTGGGGGACCGTCATGCTGGTGGTGACGTTCCTCGGCTCGGGCGGCGCCTTCTTCTTCGGCTGGGCGAAGCCCGTCCCGGTGGACCCGCGCTACTTCCGGGACGGACAACGCGGCATGGCCCTCGTCGGCGCCGCCGGCCCGCTCACCAACTATCTGCTCGCCGTGGCCGCGGCCGGGCTCATCTGGCTGGTCCACACCCGCAGCCTGTTCCTGCTCGAGATGTGCTGGATGCTGTTCGTGCTCAACGTCATCCTCGGCACGCTCAACCTCATCCCCATCCCGCCGCTGGACGGATCGCGCGTGGTGGGCGGGTTCCTGCCGCGGACGGCCTACCGCCGGTGGGCCGAGCTCGACCGCTACGGCAACTTCGTGTTCCTCGGCCTCTTCATGCTCATGCTCCTGGTCCCCGGCTTCTACCAGGCCACGTTCGGACGGGTGTTGCGCCTCTTCACGCTCCTCCTGCCGGGAGGCTGGTTCGGGTGACGGGCTCCACGATGAAGTGGCGCGAGCGCGACGGCGTGAGCTGGCTCGCGTGGGAGGCGGCCGGCGTGCAGGCCGCTTTCCCGGCGCGCACGGGCGGCGTCTCGCCGCCGCCGTTCGACAGCCTGAACCTCGGCCTCTCCGTCGGCGACGACCCCGCCGCCGTGGCGGAGAACCGGCGCCGCCTCTGCGCCGCGCTCGGAGTGCCTCAAGAGCGGCTCGTCGTGCCGGGCCAGGTCCACGGCGTCGCGCTCGCCTGGGTGGGAGAGCACGAGGCCGGGCGGGGCGCCTTCGACGCGGCCTCCGTCCTTGCGGGGCGCGACGGGCTGCTCACGGACGCGGTGGGACTCGGCCTCACCGTCAGCTACGC
>JAAYBE010000419.1 GCA_012719015.1 Actinomycetota bacterium | reverse complement strand
CATCCTTGCGGGCGAGCGCGAACGAGCCGGCGACGCCGACCGCGATGGCGACGGTGAGGTCGAGCACGGTCGGCGCCGTGCGGCCGACGATCTGGGGATTGACGTCGACGGCCACCCGGTTCACGGTGACGAGCCCGATCAGCACACCGATGAGGATGTTCACGACGATGCCGCTCAGGAGCAACGTCAGGCTGCTGCGCAGGGCGCGGCGACGGCCGGCGACTGCGGCCAGCGCCAGCCCGTAGATCGGGGTCCCGAGGGGCGCGATGATCATCGCGCCGATCACCGCCGGCGTGGCGTCGCCGATCA
This sequence comes from Actinomycetota bacterium, assembly GCA_012719015.1. Lineage (GTDB taxonomy): Bacteria > Actinomycetota > Thermoleophilia > UBA2241 > UBA2241 > CAIXSE01. Next base: position 1,385 of record JAAYBE010000419.1, on the reverse strand, counting down.
CGCCGCCGGCGGCGATGACGCTGGCCAGCACGAGCTGCGCCCAGAACCTGGTGGTCTTGCCACGGGTCGCGCCGACGTCGAGGAAGACCGCGTCCTCGATCTCGGCCAGGGGCCGGTGGTACTCCCTGCCGGGGTCGATCACTCTCTGCAGTCTGCCCATCCGGCCCCCTCGCCTCGCCGCCGTCACGGCGAGAGTATACGAGAGGGGGGTATCACGCGGGCGGCCGGCGTCAGCTTCGCCGGGCGTGGCAGAAACCCAGCGCAGCGAGTCCCAGGGCCACGACGAAGAGCATGACCGAGGCCGTCTTGAGCACGAGGGCGAGTCGGTCGGCGCTGCCCAGGGCGCCCAGCTCGAGCAGGATGTTGTGCCAGTCGTGTCCGGCGCCGGAGCCGTCGTCGCCGAACAGGGGGAGGAGCATGACCTGCGCGTCGGCGACGTACACGGAGACGTTGTGCAGGTTCTCGGCCGCCCACGCCACCATGAGGATCACGGCGAACTGGTCGCGGCGCCACCGGAAGTAGCCGGCGAGAGCGAGCGGCGCGGCGACCTGCAGCGCGGACCCCGCCGCCGAGCACAGGATCGCCGGCGCCCAGAGGGTGAGCAGGTGGCCGAACTCGTGTACGGCGAGGTCGAAGGCCGAGAGCAGCGGGATCCAGCCGTCGCGCGAGTACGTGAGCCAGGCGAGCGCGACCGTGACGACGGCCGCGGCCACCCACTGCCACGTGCGCAGCCAAGGGGTGGTCATCGGCCGAGGCTCGGGGCGGTCGGCGACGGGGAGCCATGTGCTCAGGCCGCCGAGGCTCGCGCCGGCGCGGGCGGCCGGCGTCGGCGGCTGCCTGACGCCGGCCGCCCGCTCCAAGGGCGGCGGCGCCGGCGGCGTTCGTATGTCGTTCTGCGGCGACTCCACGCGTCCTCCGACGCACCCATCGGCAACCGGTCGCATCGGCATGAACGCTCCGTCCATCGGACGACTGCCCCGGGTGCGGCGGCCGACCGACTCCCTGCAGGCCGGCACGGGCATCGACGCGCGCGGGGTCGATCTCCCGGCGCTGCTGTAGCGGACGAGGATCGCCCTCTGAGCGAAGGCCGCATGCCGCGGACTCCGACGGACGCCCTCCGCCATCCGCATCATCGCGGTGGGGCGTGAGCCGCACGGAGTGGGCGACTGTCCCATACACATCGGGGACGATCGGGGCGAGAATGTGAGGAATGAAGGACTGCGACCCGGACAAGCGGCTCGACCCATGGGGTGACACATGAAGGCGCTGATCGCGCACGGCGACGCCGCGTCCAGGGAGCGTCTGCGCCGGATCGCGGAGGACGACGGTGGGCTCGGCCTCGCCGTGTCGGAGTCCGGCGATGGGGAGGATGCGCTCCACCTGCT
>JAAYBE010000418.1 GCA_012719015.1 Actinomycetota bacterium | reverse complement strand
TCGCGGCCGGCGTCATGGTGGAGGGGGCGAGGCAGGCGGTCGAGGAGGGGGCGCCGCCGGGCCCCCGCTCTCGCCACCGCTCTCCCCCATCATGCTCGAGGACCTCGACTCCGGGCTCGAGGCACACGGTCACCGCTTCGTGCGCTACGGCGACGACGTGTGCATGTTCGTGCGCAGACGGCGGGCCGCGGAGCGGGTGACGGCGGGCGTCGCCGGCTTCGTGGAAGAACGTCTCCGCCTGCGCGTGAGCGGCAAGAAGTCCTCCGTGCGCCCGGCGAGCAGTGTCACGCTGCCGGGCTTCGGGTTCTTCTTCGCGCCCCGGGGCCGGGTCAAGGTACGCGTCGTCCCCAAGGCAGTCAAGCGGCTCTAGGCACGCAGGCGCGAGCTGACCGGTCGCAGCCGGCCCGACCCGGCTCCTCACCCGGTCGCGACCGCTCTCTCGCCCTCAGGACTCGAAGGCGCGCACGAGCGCCTCGAGCGCCGCGCGGTCCAGGGAGTCGAAGTCCGCCTCGAGGTCGCGCAGCCGCGTCTTGCGCAGCACGGCGAGACCGTGGACCAAGGCCCAGAAACTGTAGGCCATCTCGTCTACCCCGTAGCCGGGACGGATGGTGAACGTGCCTTCGTTCACCCCGGCCTGGACAAGCTCCAGCGGCACGCGGAACGTCGAGCCGCCGGCAACGAAGTCCTCCCAGGTCGCCGCGTCGAGCGGAAGGACGTGGAAGAGCAAGTCGAAATGCGCCGGGTAAGTGAGGGCGAACTCGATGTAGCGCAGGCCGACGGCGACGATCCGCTGGCCCGCGGACATGCCTGCAAGCTCTACCCCGGCGAGGAAGCCGCCGAAGATCTGTCTGACATCCTGCACCGCCGTCGCCATCGCTTCGAGCAGGGCCGCCTTGTTCGGGAAGTAGTGATAGAGAGCCATCGCCTCGACGCCCAGGCGCCGGCCCAGGGCACGCATCGTCAGGCCGCGCAGTCCCTCGCTCTCGATCAGCTCGAGGGCGGCCGTGATGATCCTCTCGCGTGACAGCGGCTCGCGCGCGACCAGCTCCGCCTTCTCGGGAGCCGAGCCGGTCTTCGGCGTGCGGCGCGCCTTCGCGCCGCCACGTTCCACTCGACCGGTCGAGTCTCTCGCCTCGCTCGCATGGTCGCGCTGTGCTCTCACGAGCCCTCCCTTCCCCTGTCCCTGCCTTCGGGACGTCGGTCTCTCACCGTCCTGCTTGACATCTTACACCGTAAAGGCTACACTGCTTTACGCTGTAATCTTACAGTGTAAAGCAGCGCCGAGCAAGGAGACTTCCGATGACCGACAGCATACAGCCACAGGCAGACACCCTCCCGCATCGGGGCGCCGAATGGTGGGTCGCGCGCGCCATCGCCGTTCTGGCGGCCCTCCTCTTCGTCCAGCACGGCGTCGTCCACTTCATGGGTTTCGCGTGTACGTTCGGTCTCGCGGGATCGGGCGCCGTCAACGACGGCTACACCCTCGTCGCCGCGCTCGACCCGGACGGATGGACGATGCACGCCCTCGGCGTCGCATGGCTGCTCCCCAGCCCTCTTTACCTGGTCGCGAGCGCCGGCCTTGTGCTGCGCCGGAACTGGTGGCAGGCGTGGGCGCTTGCCGCGACAGTCGTCTCGCTCGCACTCTGCATCCTCTGGCTCCAGCCCGCCGCCGTCGGCATCGCCGTGGACATCACCATCCTCGTCGGCCTGGCAGTCTACGTCGTCCTCGCGCACAGATCCGCGTCATGCACGGCGAGATCTTCAAGAAGGCGGACCAGGTGAAGTCGATGTGCCGCAAGCTGGACTGCATCCTGCGGTCGCTGTGGTCGACGTGGCCAGGCGCAAGCCGGACGCCGCCGCCGTCGGAGCGAGCCTGTCGAAGGCCGGCCATGCCCGCGACCCTGAGGGCCGGGAGGCCCTCGTGGCCGAGATGACGGCGGTCAGTCCGCGGCCGCCGCGGCCGTCGGGTCTGGGCAGACAGGAGGACCACGGACACGCCGACGTGCGACGGGGCGGGCGGCCTTGGCCGCCCGCCCCGTCGCCGCGCACGGGCGCCGCGCCGCCGGGGAACGGCGCGCGGCGACCCATCTCACGTCATTCGAGCACCACGAACGCGTCCGCCGTGAGTTCGTACTCCTCGTCCTCGTTGAGGTCGTGCACGCGGATGCGCTCCAGCTCTCCTTCACCGAGCAACTCGAGCGGCTGCGCCTCCGCCAGCACCTTGACGTCGCTGAGGCGCAGGGCGGAGCGCACCGCCGGACTCACGCTGGGCTCCTTGCCGCTCGTCATGAGCACGACGCGGCCGGTATGATCGGTCAGGTCCATCGCCAACTGGGCGGCGGCGTCGCCCGTGTCGAGCACCACGACGCGCTCGTCGGCGAGTTCGGCCAGGTCGTCAAGCCTCTTGTACAGGCCCTTGCCCTCGTAGGCGTCGAGGTTCTCGATCTCGACCTCCGCCACCTCCGCCGGGATCGGATGGCAGGCGGCGCCGCCGGGCTGCTTCTTGGCGTCCTCCGGGCCGACGCCCGCGCGCCAGTTCTTGATCGCCTCGTGCAGCGCGTCGGCCGCCAGGTTGCTGCAGTGCATCTTGATCGGCGGCAGGCCGTCGAGCGCGTCGGCGACGTCGCCGCGGCTCACCTTGAGGGCCTCGTCCAGCTTCATGCCCCGCACGAGCTCGGTGATCATGCTCGACGTGGCCACGGCGGATCCGCAGCCGAACGTCTGGAACTTGATGTCGCGGATGGTGTCGTCGTCGCCGACGCGGATGTAGATGTCCATCATGTCGCCGCAGACGGGGTTGCCCACGCGGCCGACGGCGACGTCCTCGCCCTCCAGCGTCCCCACATTGCGGGGGTTGCGGAAGTGCTCGAGCGTCTTCTCGGAGTACTGCGTCGATTTCATCGGTCGCTGCCTTCCTTCTCGATCACGGCGCCGCCGGGGCGCTGGTCTTGTAGAGCGGTGAGAGGGCGCGCAGGCGTGCGATCACGCCGGGCAGCGCCT
>JAAYBE010000417.1 GCA_012719015.1 Actinomycetota bacterium | reverse complement strand
TGCCGGCCACGGCGCTCGACGAGCTGCTGCTCGTGCACGCCTGGATCGAGGCGCACCGCGCGGCGCCGGGCGTCGTCGACCTGGGCGACCTGCTGCGCGGCGACGAGCCGGCCGCGTCCGCCGCCGCACGCCTCGTCGCGGCGGTCGGTCTGGCTGCCGGTGCGGCGCCGCACGGCGACGAGGCCGCCGCCGGCGCGTCCGACGGCGGCCGCGCGGCCGACGCGGCGCGCGGCTGAGCGCCGCGAGGGGCGGGCGGGAGGCTCGCCTTCGAGCCTCCCGCCCGCCCCTCCGCAGTCTGCCGCGCGGCCCGTCAGGCGGCGCCGGCGACCGGCGTCACTCCTCGATCGCGCGCGCGCGGCGGCGCCGCAGCACCAGCGCGCCGACGCCCACGAGCACGAGCGCGGCCACGCCGAGGCCGATCCACAGCGCCGCGCCGCCGGCCGCGCCGCCTGCTCCGGCGGCCCCCGTCTTAGGCTTGATCGTCAGGAAGTTGGCGTACCCGCCGTTGCCGAACGGGGGCACGAGGACGTTGCCGTTCGGCTCCGGCACGGCGATGTAGCCCTCCCATTTCGCCGTGTTGAAGGCCTCGAAGTCGGGCCTGTAATCGGTGACGATGTAGGGCGACTGCTCGTAGAGGATCTGCTGCATGCGGTCGATGTACTCCTTGCGCTTGTCCGCATCCAGCTCCTGGCTCTGCAGCTTGAACAGCTCCTCGTACTCCGGGTCGGTCCAGTAGGAGTCGCTCCAGTTCCCGATCTGGGCCTTGGTGAAGTAGCTCAGCATCGATCCGGGGTCATAGTCCAGGTACCAGCCCCAGAGGAACATGTCGTAGTCGGGCGTGAGGACGTCCTTCTCGTAGTTGAGGATCGTGTCGCTCAACGTCGAGGAGTCCATGACCGAGAGCTTCACCGGCACGCCGACGTCCTTGAACCACCCGGCGATGAGCTTGGCCTCCTGCTGCTCCTCCGAGGACTCCGACCGCGACACCAGACGCAGTTCGATGGGCTTGCCCTCGTACTCGCGCACGCCGTCGCCGTCGCTGTCCGGGTACCCGGCCGCGTCCAGCAGCTCCTTGGCCTTCTCCGGATCGTAGGTGTACTTGACGTCGGCCGGCGGCTCCCAGTGCCAGTCGGGCTCGTGATAGTAGTCGGGCGGGATGATCGTCGTACCCGGCGTGGTCGATCCCATCATGACCAGGTCGACGAGCTTCTGCAGATCGAGGGCGTAGTTCAGCGCCTGCCTGAACTTGGCGTCGCGCAGGGCGGGATGGCCCTTGCTGGGCCCCTCGTAGCAGTTGAAGGCCAGCTCGTCGAACGCGTCGGTGACGATCGCCCGGGCCTCGATGTCGGGAGAGCCCTCGAGCTGCTTCACCTGGCTCGGGATCAGGTTGCAGGCGCCGTCGATGGTGCCGGCCTTGATGTCCTGCAGCATGGTGTCGCCGTTGGTGTAGTTGGTGAAGTAGAGCTCGTCGATGCTCGGCTTGGGACCCCACCAGGTGGGGTTGGCGACGAGGCGCACGTGGCTGTTCTTCTTCCACTCGACGCAGGTGAAGGGGCCGGAACCCACCCACGGCGGATCGTTCTGGTACTTCTTCCCGATGTCCTTGACCGGGATCTTGGACCACACGTGCTCCGGCAGGATCGGCACCCAGTGACGGATCATGTCGGGCTTGGGCTTGCTGCAGGTGAACTGCACCGTGTAGTCGTCGACCGCCGTGACCCTCTCGATCGATTTGGTCTGGGCGATGATGTTGGCGGTCTGCTCGGGGTTGTCGATGATGAGGTTGTACGTGTAGGCGATGTCCCTGGCGGTGAGCGGCACGCCGTCGCTCCACTTGGCGGTGTCGCGGATCGTGAACGTCCAGGTGAGGCCGTCGTCGCTGACGCTCCAGTCGGTGGCCAGACCCGTCGAGTCCTCGCCCTTCATCGGCGCCAGCTTGGCGGGGTCGAAGCCGACCAGCGTGTCGTAGGTGAGGTACCACATCTCGTACGCCGGCGACTCGAAGCCGATGAACGGATTGAGGTTGTCCGGCTGGCGCGTCCAGCCGACCTTGTACACGACCTTGCCGGCGTCGCCGGCGGGCGAGGCCGCGGCGTCCGGCGCGTCGCTCTCGGCGCCGGACGCGTCCATGGCCAGCGCCAGACCGAGCGCGGCCGGCACCGCGACCACGAGCAGGACGAGGAACGTGCGGAGACGTCTGGACTGACGCATGGCCACCTCTTCTCGATCGCTGATGCCCGACGCGCCGTCCGTGCCCCTCGGACCGGCGGACGGCTGACGCCAATAGTGTCACATCGGCGGCGCGCCGCCAAAGCGCCCTCGCGGCGCGACGGAAGGGGACGGCGCGGTCAGCCCGGTTGCGCCGCCAGCACCTCGCCGCGACCCCCCTCGTTGACGTCACCGCAGTAGCGCCGGAAGGTGACGCCGGGGCCGACCCGGGGCGCGTGGCCGACGCGCGCGAGCTCATGGTGGACGACGCGCCAGAAGGTCGGCGCGTACGTGCAGGCGTAGGAGAACGTCGGGAGCAGCTCGAGCGGCTCGCCGCCGAGCACCGCGACCGTGCCGCGCACCATCCTCGCTCCGACACGCGCCGCCGGAGCGCCTCCCACGACCACCGTGCCGCCCTTCATGTTGTAGCCCGCCACGTCGCCGGCGTCGCCCTGCACGTAGACCAGACCGCGGCGCATGCGGGCGCCGACCATCTGGCCGACGCTCCCCGTCACGACGATCGTACCGCCCTTCATGCCGGTCTTCTCGCCGCGGTAGGCGGCCGCGACGTAGTGGCCGGCGTCGCCGCGCACGATGATCCGTCCGCCGGCCATATGCGCCCCCAGGAAGTCGCCGGCGTCGCCGGCGATCGTGAGAGACCCGCCCGACATGCGGGCGCCTGCATGGAAGCCCACCCTGCCCTCCACGACCATGGCGCCGCGCGACATGCCCTCCCCGAGCCTCTTGAAGCGCACGAGGTCGCCACGCAGGAGCAGGTCCGGAGCCGCCGCCTCTGCCTCGTCCACCACGACGTCGAACCAGTCGCCCACCGTCTCCCGGCGGTTGCCGACCAGGAGCGGCAGCCGCCTCACCTCCTCGGCGGTCTTCCCGGCGACGACGTCCGGGATGAGCTGTTCGGCCTCCGCCGACACCGGCGGCTCCGCTTTGAGAGTCAGAGTCACGGTGCGCATGGGATCAACACCTGGTCGGGCACGTAGGCATCCTCTACGGCGTAATTGGCCAGTCTCACGCTGGAGTAGCTCTCGAACTGCTCGGCGAGGTCGGCGGCGAGCGGCGGCGGGTCGCCGAGGTCGACGCCCAGCGGCCGCCCGTCGACGGCGGCCACGACCTCGCCGTCCCGCACCACCACCTCTCCGCCCTTGACCACCCAGGCCGGCGCGGCGAACATGCGCTCCCGGTCTCCCTGCTCGCGGTAGACCGCCACGTCCGCGTCCGCCCCGACGCCCAGATGGCCCTTGTCGGCGAGCCCCAGGACGCGCGCCTGACCGGCCCTCGTCACCGTCGCGATCTCGTCCAGCGTGTACTCCCTGTCGAGTTCGTGGAGGGTCGTGAAGCGCCGGACCCTGGGGTTGAGCTTCTCCAACCACTCGCGCCGGAACTCCCTGTCCATCAGCAGCCGGACGATCATCGGGTACGCCACGAACGGGCCGGCGTTCGGGTGGTCGGTGGTGAGGAAGACGCGCCAGGGGTCGCGGATGAGAAGCATGAGCTCGAGGCCCACGCACCACTGGACCGCGTTCACGAGCTGCCGGGGACTGTACCTCATCGGCACCACGCCGGCGCCGCTCTCCATCTCGATGTCGCTGTTGGCCCACTTGTCCTTGTGCAGATGGTGCAGACGGAACTCCATCGGCGCGTCGGAGGTCATGGTGGTCGCCGGGCCGAACACGAGCTGGCCGACGTCGCAGGTGAACTCGGGGTGCTGGTTGATGGACTCGGCGACGGCCGGCGCCCCCGAGGCGTAACTCCCCGACCTCGTGGCCTCGTAGGAGTGGAACTGCAGGTGCGTGAAGTGCGCCCGCCGGCCGGCGAGCGCCTGCATGCTCGCCAAAGTGACCGCGACGTTGCCCGGCACCCCGAGGTGGTTGAGGTGCACGTGGACGGGGTGCGGCAGCCCGAGCTCGTCGGCGGCCGCCGCGAGACCGGTGAGGATCCGCCGCGGCGTGACCCCGTAGGGCGGGACCGACGTGTCCAGGTCGACGGGGCCGCCGTGCCACTTCCAGCTCTCCACGCCGCCCGGGTTCACGATCTTCACCGCGTACGCGCGGGTGGCGTGCAGCAGCCAGGCGACCAGGTCCCGCAGCCGCGCGGCGCGACGCTCCTCGTCCGGGTCGCTGAGCACCTTCATCACGAGGTGGTTGTTGCCCATGACCGTGTAGCAGCCGGTATCGAGGATCGGGATGTCGCGCAGCTCCTCGTGGGCGTGCCGCGCCGTCAGCGGCGGCACGGCCGCCTCGAACAGGGTCGTGTAGCCGAGACGGGCGTACTCGTACCCCGTGAGGTACGTGGTCGGCACGGTGTGACCGCAGCCGGCGCGGGTGACGTCCGTCCGGCAGCGGTAGTGGTCGACGTGATCCTCGGGGCACATGATGCGCCCGGCGTTGACCTTGGAGCCGGCCACGTGGCTGTGCAGCTCGACGCCGCCGGGGAAGACCACGCATCCCGCGGCGTCGAGGGTCGCCACGTCGGCCGGTTCCGCGGCGGGCTCCGCGACGACCTTGCCCCCGTCGAGCCAGACGTCGCGGACCTCCCCGGCGACCGCGTTGCCCGGATCGTGGACGCGGCCGTTCGTCACCCTAAGCATGGAGGATCGTCTCCTTGATGCTCCGCAGCACCTCTTCGTCCGAGGGGAACGGCGAATCGACCAGCTTGCGGACCCGCAGCGGGACGTTGTCCATGCGGTAGAAGGTCCCCTCCGCCGCCACGCCGGCGGGCGCCACGGGGATCACGACGGTGGCCCACCCGGTGGTGGTGTTGACGTGCGGCTCGAGATAGATGGTCGGGATCGCCTGGAGGGCGGCCACCGAGTCGCCCGGCAGATGCGCCCCGGGGTCGGTGGCGATGATGATCGCCGCGTCGACCTCCTCGCGCGCCAACAGGCCGAGCACGCTGAACTCGCCCGGGTTGTACCGCGGATACCCCCGGTTGAAGTTGACGGCGATGGGATAGCCGGTCTGCCAGCCCATGACCTGGTTACTGCCGGTCACGTTGCCGTGCCCGCGCATGGGCAGGCCGTAGAAGCGCGTGTAATCGTTGACCTCGCGGATCAGCGCGCCCAGCTCCTCCACGTTGAGGTCGTGGCCGCGGTCGTGGGTCACTCCGAGCCCGAAGAGGATGACGCCGTAGTCGGCCGCCTTGATCGCCTCGGCCAGCTCGCGCCACACGTGCAGCGGCACCCCGCCCACCTTGGCGTCCTCCTCGATCCCGATGCGCTTGCCGGCGACCAGCGCGCGCAGCAGCGTCGCCGTCTCGAAAGTGGAGCCCGGCTCGACCTGGATGAACTGGTCGGCCGCGGCCGTGGTCGAGGTGGGGCGCACGTCGATGGCCACGATCCTGCGCCCCTTGCGGCCCTCGGGGATGAACTGCCCCTTGACGGAGGCGGAGTAGCGGGCCTGATGCCGCTGGTGCGACTCGCGGGGGTTGCACCCCCAGAAGATCACCAGATCGGCGCGGTTCTTGACCTCCCCCAGTGTGCACGTTGCCAGCCCAACTTGCTGGCGGGCGATCACGCCCGGGCCGTGTCAGTAGGAGGAGACGTTGTCCAGACACCCCCCCAGAAGCTCGGCCAGCTCGACCGCCTCCGCCTGCGCCTCGGCGGTCGTGCTGCTGAGCCCGTAGACGAGCGGGTTGCGCGCCTGCCTGAGCAGGCGCGCCGCCTCCGCCACCGCCTCGCCGACGCCGACCTCGCGGCCGGCGATGCTCGGGACCGGCGTGTCGGACTGGGCGTGGAGGAACTTGTTGCGGCCGATGCCGCAGGCCTTCTTCACCTTGGTGATGCGGTCGTCCTCGACCTCCACGACCAGGTCGTCGCAGAGACAGCCGCAGTGGATGCACACCACATCTTCATGAACGACCATCGGCCGCTCACCCCCTCTGGGACGCGCGGGAAGACGGCTCGGGACCCGGGCCGTCGGCCGGCTCTATGGTCACCGGCTGCCGCTTCCACCGCGGCACACCCGTCCCATCGGTGTGCGCGCCGCTGAACAGCTGGTTGGCGACGGGCCCGAGCGGCAGGAAGAACAGGCCCCTGGGCACGTCGCCGGCATGACATGTCACGACGACCTCGCCGAAAGGACTCACGATCCGCGCGTGGTCGCCCTCGGAGAGCGCGAGCTCGGCCAGATCATCGGCGTTGATGCGCAGCGAGGCGATCTCCTCGAGATAGGCGTCGGAGAACTTGCCCTTCATCATCTCCATGCCCTGGCGACCGCTGCGGACGGTGACCAGGAGGCCCGTGATACCGCTCATGTGCCCCCGATCGCCTGGGTGGAGGGAGAAGGCGGAGCACCCCCGGTCCCGCCACCCGAGGCGGCGCGACGATCCGGGGCTCCGACCGGGAGAAGGAGTGACGCAGGGACGACACACATCTCCTGATGAGTGTAACAGCCCGCTGGGGAGCCTCCAAGGCCCGCGGCAGCTGCGCCTCAGCTCACGCCGAGCCCGAAGAACCGTTCGAAGAACTCCCCGAGCTTGGCGAGCACGCGCCGCTTCTTCTCGCCGTGTTCCCCTGCGGGCGAGAAGCGCGACGCCGGCGGCAACACCCTGGTGATCGCGGTCCCCGTCGCCTGCACGGCGCCGTCGCGGAAGGCCGCCTCGAGGAACTGGCGCGTCTCGGCCGGGCGGAGCCCCT
>JAAYBE010000416.1 GCA_012719015.1 Actinomycetota bacterium | reverse complement strand
TCAGGTACACGGCCCCGCACACCGCCAGGGCGACCAGCCAGACGCCGATGGTCCACCAGGGATGTCGCGCGCAGACGAGGGCGAGCCGCTGCGTGAAGCCGGCCCGGCGTGGCTCGCCGTTCATACCCTGGCCGCCGGAGCCGGCGGCGTGATGCGAAGCGCTTTCGTGATTGCGAACATGGTTTGCAGTATGCCACAACCCGCGCGCCCCGCAACCTTGCCGCCGAGCCGGCAAGTCAGGGGACGGCACCGGACTCGACGGGTCGGGCAGACGCACTGGGGCGGCGAGTCGCTCTGCATGCGCTCGCCGCCCCAGGCAGTCCTTCGTCACCCGGTCGTCCGGGCGTTACCCTCTCAGCCTCCGTAGCCTCCCTTGCCGACGCGCATCACCCAGAACCGGGTGAGCAGGAAGTAGGCCACCATGGAGACCACCATCGAGGCCATCGTCGCCGACGTGTAGGGGAACGGAGCCGAGTACCAGAGCGTGATCGGGTTCATCAGCGCGGCGAAGGTACCCACGCCGATGCCGAAGGCGATGTACGCGGCGATGTTCCAGCCGCGCCAGAAGTCGTACGGGCTGCCCCTGCGGGCGTCGAAGATCGCCCGCACGTCGAGCTGCTGACGCCTGAAGATGAAGTAGTCGACGCAGATCATGCCGATCGGCGGCGCGTAACCCAGTCCGATCCAGTAGAGGAACTGGAAGAAGTGGTCGTAGATCAGGCTGGGCTTGATCAGCAGGAACACGGCCAGGCCGAGGAAGATCGTGATCAGCACGTCCCAGCGCATCGTGGAGAGGTACTTGACCCCCTCCTGACGCATGGCGACGCAGACCTGGTAGGCCTGGACCGAGATCGTGGTGATGTTCGCGAACGCGATGAACAAGAGGATCACGATGCCAAGCACGGTCCCGGCGAGCGGGATCATCCAGGCAGTCGGGTCCGGGTCCTGGAACGTGAGCGCCGCCATGAAGCCGACCGTCTGGGCGATCATGGTCACCACGAGGAGCCCCACGAGGGCCGCCCAGGCGGCGGACCGCTGGGTCGTCGCGAGGCGGCTCAGGTTGCCCTGCGCCGGCCACCAGGAGACGGCGCCGGCGAGGCTGAACTCGACCACCATCATGAAGTCGACCTGCTTCACGCCGATCGGCTCCAGCGGCTGGATGGCCGTCATCTCGGACCAGCTCGTCTCCTTGAAGACGTAGTAGTACATGATGACGAGCACGATCGTGAGCAGCGGCGCCGCGAAGCGGTTGAACCACTTGAGGGCCACCGGACCCTTGACGACCACCACCCAGCTGACCACGAGGGCGAGGAACCCGAACAGCCCGACGAGGAAGTAGTCGCCGCCGTACTCCGTCCCGGCGAGATGGTTGATCACGTGCACGGCGGCGCGGCCGAACATGACCGAGAGCACCCCGGTCCAGCCGATGCACACCAGGAAGTTGAGGATGTAGATGAGCGGCTTGATGCCGTGACGGCCGAACACCGAGCGGATGGCGCTGAAGTGCTCCAGGCCGTACTTGGTGTTCATCAGCACGCTGATGATGACGAAGAAGAGACCGATGCAGTTGCCGAGCACCATGGCGGCGATGCCCGCCTTGAGGCCCAGGAAGTAGACGACGTCCCCGCCGATCATGAACGCCCAGGTGGCGATGGCGAGGCCGGTCATCACCCAGCTGAAGTCCAGGAAGCCCCAGACCCGCTCCTCACGCACGACCGGGACGGTGCCGAACAGTGCGTCGCGGGTGGTCTGTTCCGCGAACTCCTCGCTCGCTTGGTCGATCATGCTCAGTACCCCCAGACCGTGAAGGCGATCCCGCACACGGCGAGGAACCCCGCGAACGCCAGCCAGTCGACCGTCGTGAAGTCGCGGCGCGCAGGGTCGACGTAGTCGGGCGCCGTGATCACGTCGAGCCGACGCTCGATCTCGGCGCGGACCTCGGGATCGCCCTCGATGCCGGAGCCGCCGCCTGGAGCTGCGCGACTGTTGTCAGATGTGGTGGACACGCGTACCTCCCTCGTGGACGACCAGTCACTCCCCGACGCGGACGGGGCGCGTCTCCACAGGGCGGGGTGCCGGAGGGAGACGCGCCCCGGCTCGAAGCGCCGCGGAGCTACTTCTTGTAC
>JAAYBE010000415.1 GCA_012719015.1 Actinomycetota bacterium | reverse complement strand
GGTGAAGACGTGGGGGTCGAGGACTGCCTGAGCGAGCGCTTGCGCACACTGGTTCAACGTTTCACCTGTGGTGTAGACGTCGTCGACAATGATCACTCGCTTGAGTCTATTACCTACCCGGAACGCACCCTCCTGCAACGCGAACGCCCCCTGCACGTTGGATGCCCGCGAAGCCTTGTCCAGGCCGCTCTGACGGGCTCCGTGGCGCACGCGGCGGAGCAGCGGAGCATAGGTGAGCCCGACGCCGGCCGCAAGCCGGCGGGCGAGCGACTCGGCGAGGTCGAAGCCGCGGTCGAGCCGATGGCCGCGATGTGCCGGCACGGCCGTCACCAGGGCGCCGCTCCCGACCCGCGCGGCGGTGGCCGAGAAGGCCGGCGCCGCGCGGGCCGCGAGCTCGTCGGCGAGAGAGCGCAGGGCGCGGAACTTGCAGGCCGTCACCAGGGCACGGGCCGGACCCTCGTAGCAGAAGGCGGCCGACGCGCTCGCAAAGGCCAGGTCACGACCGGCGCACTCGCGGCAGGCGGGCAGGCGCCGGCGGGTGCCGCCGGGGCGGGCCCGGCGGGTGGGCCTCCCGGCCCGCCGCAACGGCGCGCCGCAGCGTCCGCAGCGGTCGTCCGGCAGCGGACGAAGATCCCGCTCGCAGGCGTCGCACAGCCAGGCGCCCGGAGCGCCGCACACCACGCAGCGACGCGGAAGGACCAGGTCGAGCAGGCCGTCGAGTGCGCTCCTGGGCTGCACCCACAGCCGCGGCGTCACGACGCGCCGTCCTCCCCGCACTGGGCGCCCGCGCAGATCTCCGACCGCGGCTCCACACGGGCGCCGGCCTCGACCTGCGCGTGCGGCGCGATCTCCGACCTGTCGCCGACCACGGCGTCCTCGTGCACCACGGCCCCGTGCCGCACCACCACGTGACGCCCGAGGATGCTCCCGGCCAGACGCGAGTCACGGCCTGCCTTGGCGCCGTCCCAGTGGATCATCCCCTCGAGCACGGCGCCGCTCTCGACCACGCACCCGTCGCCGATGATCAGCGGGCCGACGAGCTCGGCTCCGGACTCGACGAGACACCCCGCCCCGAGCAGGACCGGCGCCTCGAGACGCACGCCGGACTCGATCTCCGTGCCCTCGCCCACCCACACGCGGGGCGCCACCTCACGTCCGGGGACGTCGAGCCTCACCCGGCCGAGCAGGGCATCGAAATTGCCGATGCGGTACTGCTCGATGTTGCCGACGTCGTTCCAGTAGCTCTCGAGCCGCCAGACGTGGAACGGCCGCCCGTCGCCCAACAGCGCCGGGAACACGTCGTGCGCCCAGTCCACGAACGCGCCCGGGGCGATGTAGTCGAACACCTCGGGCTCGAACGCGTAGATGCCGCAGTTGCACAGGTTGGACCTGGCCTCCTCACGCGACGGCTTCTCCTGGAACCCAGTCACGCGCCCGTGGTCGTCGTGCACGACCACACCGTACAGGGACGGGTCGTCGACCTCCTTCACGGCGAGCGTGGCGACGCCGCCGGAGCGTCGGTGCGCCGCCAGGAAGGCGGTGAGGTCGGCGTCGGTGAGCCCGTCGCCGCTCATCACGAGGAACGTGGCGTCGCCCAGGAAGGCGCGGAACGCGTCGGCGCCCCCCGCGGTGCCCAGCAGTTGCTCCTCGAGGTTGTAGCGGAGGTCGACCCCGAACCCGGAGCCGTCGCCGAAGTAGGAGCGGATCCTGTCCGGGTAGTAATGCAGGTTGGCCGCCACCTCGGTGACGCCGTGGCGACGGAGCAGGTGCAGCAGGTGCTCCATGACCGGTCGGTTGAGGATGGGCACCATGGGCTTGGAGGTGAGGCCCGTCAGCGGGTAGAGCCGCGTGCCCAGGCCGGCCGCCATCAGGTAGGCGTGCACAGGTCCGGCGCCGGTCACGGGCCGCACCTCCCGAGCGCGCAGGCTCCGGCGAGCGCCGGACCGAACGGCGGCCGCAGCACGCCGACCTCGGTGACGATGGCGGTGACGCCGGCGGCCGGCGTGACGTCGAACGCCGGGTGGCGCGCCTCGGCGCCCTCGGGCGCGATCCGCTCGCCACGGAAGGTGGTGACCTCGGCGGGGTCGCGCTCCTCGATGGGGATGCCGTCGCCGGTCTCCGTCGCCAGGTCGACGGTCGAGAGCGGCGCGGCGACGTAGAAGGGCACGCCGTGCTCTCTCGCCAGCACGCTGAGGCTGTAGGTGCCGATCTTGTTGGCCACGTCGCCGTCGGCGGCGATGCGGTCGGCGCCGACCACCACGCCGTCGATCTCGCCGCGGCGCATGAAGTGGCCCGCCATGTTGTCGCTGATGAGGCGGTAGGGGATGCCCTCGACCTGCAGCTCCCAGGCGGTGAGACGCGCCCCCTGCAGCCACGGGCGCGTCTCGTCGACCCAGACGGAGATCCCGGGATGCCGGGCCGCCGCCGAACGGACGACGCCGAGCGCGGTGCCGTATCCGGCCGTCGCGAGGGCCCCGGCGTTGCAGTGGGTGAGGATGCGGTCGCCCGCCCTGAGCAGCCCGGCGCCGTGCCCGCCGATGCGCAGACAGCGGTCCACGTCGTCGTCGTGGATGGCCTGCGCCCGGAGCAGCAGCGCGTCGGCGACCGCTGCCGGCCGCGAGGCCGCGCCGCCCGCGGCCAGCGCCGCCTCCCAGACGCTCCGCATCTCGTCCAGCGCCCAGCGCAGGTTCACGGCCGTGGGCCGCGTGGCCGACAACCCGGCAGCAGCCTGCTCGAGCGCGGCCCGCAGGGCGCCGGGATCGTCCGGGCCGGCGGCGGCCGCCTCGGCGGCGGCCAGCGCGACGCCGCCCGCCGCCGTGACGCCGATGGCCGGCGCACCCCGGACCGTCATGTCGCGGATGCGGTCCGCGACCTCCCGCCAGGTGCGGCAGGTCACGTAGCGCTCCTCGTGCGGCAGGGCGAGCTGGTCGATGAGGACGACCTCGCCCGGCCGGATCTCGACGGTGCGCACCCGCAGACGGGAGCCGCCCGGTCCCTGGTGGGCGTCGGCGGCGGCGCCGCCGCCGGGACGCCCGTTCTTCGTGTGCTGGGCCCGCATGCCGGCGCCGCTGCTCAGGTACCCTGGTCCCAGGAGGCGAGATACGCGGCCTGCTCCTCGGTGAGCGTGTCGCACTCGACCTGCAGGGCCGCGAGCTTGAGGCGGGCGATCTCGTCGTCGATCTCGCCCGGCACCACGTAGACCTTGTTCTCGAGCTCGGCGTGGTGCTTGACCATGAACTCCGCCGACAGCGCCTGGTTGGCGAAGCTCATGTCCATGACGGCCGCCGGATGACCCTCGGCCGCCGCCAGGTTGACCAGACGGCCCTCGGCCAGCAGGTAGATGCGGCGGCCGTCCGCCATGGTGTACTCGTCCACGGACTCCCGCACAGCCCGCTTCTTCACGGCCAGATCCTCGAGTGCGGGGATGTCGATCTCGACGTTGAAGTGCCCCGTGTTGGCCACGATGCTGCCGTCCTGCATGACCTCGAAGTGCTCGCGACGCAGCACGTGGATGTCGCCCGTGGCGGTCACGAACAGCTTGGCGACCCTGGCCGCCTCGGCGACCGGCATGACGCGGAAGCCGTCCATGACCGCCTCCAGCGCCCGCAGCGGGTCGACCTCCAGCACGATCACGTCGGCGCCGTGTCCCTTCATGCGCATCGCGAGACCGCGTCCGCACCAGCCGTAGCCGGCGACGCACACCGTGCTGCCGGCGATGAGGATGTTGGTCGCCCGCACGACGCCGTCGAGCGTGCTCTGGCCGGTGCCGTAGCGGTTGTCGAACATGTGCTTGGTGTTGGCCTCGTTGACGGCCACGACCGGGAACATGAGCCGGCCCTCCTTCTCGAGGGCCTTGAGCCGGATGACCCCGGTGGTCGTCTCCTCGGTGCCGCCGATGATGTCGGCCGCCATGTCGGGGCGCTCCCCGTGCAGCACGCCGATCACGTCGGCGCCGTCGTCCATGGTGATGTGGGGACGGTGATCGACGCAGGCGTTGATGTGCCGGTAGTAGGTGGCGTCGTCCTCGCCCCTCACGGCGTAGACGCGCACGCCGTACTCCTCGACCAGCGCGGCGGCCACGTCGTCCTGCGTGCTGAGGGGGTTGCTGGCGCAGAGCACCACGTCGGCGCCGCCGGCGGCGAGCGTCCTCATGAGGTTGGCCGTCTCGGTGGTGACGTGCAGGCAGGCGCCGACGCGCACGTCGCGCAGCGGCTTCTCACGCGAGAAACGCTCGCGGATGGCGGCGAGCACCGGCATGTGAGTGTCGGCCCACTCGATGCGCAGCAGCCCTTGCGGGGCGAGGCCGATGTCCTTGATGTCGTGGTCGTTGCTCATGCGCAGAGCCTCACTCTCTCTTCATTCGGGGCGCCTGCACCACTCCACAGGCGGCCAGCTTGACGCCGTAGTAGGCGGCGACCACGGCGACGGGGACGAGGGAGTCGGACACGATGGGCCAGCCTCCCTCCCGGAGCGCCCGCTCCTCGAAGCGCGTGAGACGGCGGGCGTCGGCGACGCCTGCCGCCGTGACGCCGGACGAGTATACCCGAGCCCCCCCGCGGCGCCGAACGACGCCGGGTTGATATACGCCGGTCATGTCGGGGAAGTCGCGCGGCACGCCGACCGGCCAGCGGCCGGTGAGCGGGCCGCGCCCCTCGAGATTGACGTGATCGGCGACTGGGACGAGGCGGCCGGGATCGGGGCCGGCGCCGCCCGGGACAGCCCAGACCGGCACCGTCAGGCCGACGACCTCACCGCGCGGGAACCCCTCGAACAATTCGAACAGCCTTCCCTCGAAAGGCGTCGAAGGACGCGCCTGCTCCCGCGTCAGGGTCTCCTCTGCGGCGTGGGGATGCAGATCCGCGGCGGCCGTCCGGCAGCCCGCGCCGGCCGCCGCGATCACGCACCGGACGACGGCGTCTGACATGCGCCCTCATCCGGCGGGGTCGGAGAGGCCCGCCTTGAACGCCTCGATGGCGTCGACCGGGGTGGGGTCCATCCCGTACAGCAGGGCGAGGTAACAGCTCACGTAGTCGCCGAGCTGCACCAGGGAGAAGAGCCGCGCGAGGCGCGAGCTCCCGCGCGCGGCGATGACCTCGCTCGTCACGCCGAGCCGTTCGTACTCGCGCGCCGTGAGATCGGCGCGCCGCCCGAGACGCTCCCCGGCCGCCACGTCGGTGAGGAAGAGCGCGACGGCCGACGACGCGACGTGCGGCAGGCTGGTCCAGCCCATGATCTCGTTGTGATCGAGCTCCGGCAGCTCGTTGAAGAACGCCGGCGCCTTGGCGTTCTCGTTGACCTGGCCCTTCCAGCGCCGGGCGACCGGGACAGTGGGCCCGGCCCCGTACACGACCACGAGACGCTGCTCGAGCGTGCGCGCCAGTCTCTTCGCGGCGTTGTCCGTGTCCGGCCGGCCGGGAGCCAGGAGGGCATCGTCGGCCTCGAGCTGGGCCGCCGCCTGAGCCACCTCCTCGTCGTGCCGGCCGGTCAGCCTCGCCGCCTCGAGGGCGGCCAGCAGGGCCATCGAGAGCCTGCCGACCGCGGCCCGGGGTTGACCGCCGCCCGGCACCCGCACCCACGGCAGGCCCTCAGACTCGGCGAGAGCGCCGAGTCTGCCGCCGGAGGCGATGCACGCCGGAGCGCAGCCCCGCGCCCCGGCGCGCGTGGCGCAGGCCAGCGTCTCCTCGGTCTCCCCCGAGTAGCTCACGGCGATCACCAGCGTGCGCGGCCCGACCCACTCGGGGAGGTCGTACCCGCGCACCACGGCCGCCGGTACGGTGATCGCGGGCAGGCAGGCGAGCACGAGGTCGGCGCCGATGGCGGAGCCGCCCATTCCACACACGACCAGTCCGTCCGGCTGGTCGCGCGGGGCGACGGACGAGGGGCCGACGATCCTCTCGGCGAGCTGCGCCCGGGCGTCCGCGTAGCCCTCGCGCAGCTGCGCCGCCAGACCGGCGACCTGCGCCAGCATGCCGGACGCGTCGATCTCCGCCACCCGGGCCGGGCCGAGGTCCATGGGTCCGCTCGCGCTCATCCGCCGCGGATGACCGCCAGCACGAGGTCGCGCTTCTCCTCCATGAGCGCCTGTGAATCGGCGCCCAGGTTGAGGCGCAGCAGAGGCTCGGTGTTGGAGGGACGCACGTTGAAGTGCCAGTGCTCGTAGTCGACGGAGATGCCGTCCAGGTGGCCCTGCTCCCCGTCGGAGAAGCGGCGCTCGAGGCGCGTGAGCGCCGCCGGCACGTCGTCGACGGTCGAGTTGATCTCGCCGCTGATGTAGTACCTGCTCCGCAGCGGCTCCAGCAGCTCGGCCAGGGTCGCCTGTTTGCGCGAGAGCAGGTCGAGCACGAGGAGAGCCGGGATGAAGCCGGAGTCGGCGTTGTGGTTGGCGGCGAAGTAGTAGTGCCCCGAGACCTCGCCGCCGAACAGACCGCCCTCGCGCCGCATACGCTGTTTGAAGAAGGCGTGCCCGACGCGGTTGACCAGGGGGACGCCGCCGTTGGCCCTGATCACATCGGGCACGGCGCGGCTGGCGCGCAGGTCGTACAGGATCCTGGCGCCGGGGTTCTTGAGCAGAAGCGCCTCGGCGAGAAGCGCGGTCACGAAGTCACCGGGCACGAACTCCCCGGCCTCGTCGATGAAGAAGCAGCGGTCGGCGTCGCCGTCCCACGCGATCCCCAGGTCCGCCTTCTCGGCGAGGACGCGCGCGCGGATCTCGCGGCTGTTCTCCTCGAGCAGCGGATTGGGCGCGTGGTTCGGGAACGTGCCGTCGACCTCGAAGTACATCTCCACGCAGTCCAGCGCCGAGCCCCCGAAGACGAGCGGCGCGAGCTTGCCGGCCACACCGTTGGCGGCGTCCATGACGACCTTGTACGGTCGGAACGCGGCGACGTCGACCAGCCCGTGCAGGTGGGCGACGTACGACGGGTAGAGGTCGACCCGCTCGCGCGCGGCGCCGCCGTCGCCCGCCGGCAGCTCCTCCAGCGCCTGGCTGCGCTCCCTGAGCTCGGGGATGCCGGCGTCGCCGCTCAGCGGCAGCGCCCCCTCCCCCACGAGCTTCATGCCGTTGTACTGCGGCGGGTTGTGCGAGGCGGTGATCATGGCGCCGCCGTCGAGCGCTCGCGCAGCCACTCCGAAGTAGAGCATCTCCGTGGGGACGAGGCCGAAGTCGATCGTGGCGGCCCCGGCGGCGGCGGCCCCCGCGGCGAAGGCCTCGAGCAGGCCGCGCGACGAGGGCCGCGGGTCCATGCCGGCGCCGAGCCGCCGCGCCCCGAGCTGCTGCGCCAGGGCGCAGCCGATACGCTCGGCGACCGCCTCGTCCAGCTCCTCGGGGTACAGGCCGCGCACGTCGTACGCCTTGAAGATACCGTCGGGGATCCTCATGCGCCCTCCCTGCCGCGCAGCTGCTCGTAGAACTGGATCGAGTTGTCGGGCAGCTCGGTCTCGGGGTACACGCAGATCCCGCCGGCGAGCCGGTTGCCGGCGCCGATCACGCAGCCCTCGCCCAGCACGGCCCCGTTGAGCTGCGTACCGGCGCCGATGCTCGCCCCCCGCACCAGGACGCTGCCCTCCACCTGGGCATAGGAGCCGATCACGACCTCCGCCTGTGCCACCGCCTCGGTCACGACGGCGCCCTCGCCGACCACCGCCCTCCCTCCGAGGACGGCGAGCGGGCCCACGCGGGCGCCCTCGCCGATGCGGACGCCCTCGCCGATGTAGCACGGCGGCACCACCCGCGCGCTGGAGGCGACCTCGGCGTCCGGCGACAGATAGAGGTACTGGTCGCCGAGCAGCCCGGCCACCGCGGTGTCGACCTGCCGTGAGAGGATGTCGAAGTGGGCCTGCAGATAACTGTCGGGCGTGCCGATGTCGCGCCAGTAGCCACGGTCCACGTAGCCGTAGAGCGACCCGGCGGAGGCCAGCTTGGGGAACACGCCCCGCTCGATGGAGAACAGCCGCCGGCGCGGGATGAGCTCGAGGACCTCGGGTTCGAGGACGTAGACACCGGCGTTGATGAGCGCCGTGCCCTCCCAGTCGCCCGGCTTCTCGAGGAAGCTCGCCACAGAACCGTCCTCACGCAGCTCCACCAGCCCGTATCGACTGGGGTCGTCCACCGCGGTGAGGAAGATGGTCCCCATGCCGCCCTTCTCCAGGTGGGTCGCGGCGAGGGCGCTGAGGTCGACGTCGCTGAGGACGTCGCCGTTGAAGACGAAGAAGCTGCCCTCGTCCAGCACCGCGTCGCAGTTGGCGATCGCCCCCGCCGTGCCCAGCGGTTCCTCCTCGACCACATAGGAGACCTCGAGGCCGAAGGCGGCGCCGTCGCCGATCACGGCCTGGATCGCCTCGGCGAGGAACCCCGAGGAGAACACGGCCCGCTCGACCCCGTGGCGGGTGAGGTTGTCGAGGATGTACGCGACGAAGGGTCGCTCCACCACCGGCGTGACCGGTTTGGGGACGCGCGAGGTGATGGGGCGCAGCCGCGTGCCCTCGCCGCCGACCAGGATGACGGCCTGCCGGGGGATGTCTCGTGCCACGCTCACGCCGGCGCCGGACCGGCGACCGGCGCGGGCGCCTCGTCACCAAGGCCTATACCCTCGTAGACGAACCCGGCCTGCGCCGCCACCTCGGGATCGATGAAGTTGCGCCCGTCGATGAGCAGGGGCCTGGCCATGACGGACGCGGCCGCTCGCCAATCGAGCCGGGAGAACTCCTGCCACTCCGTGACCAGGACGACGGCGTCGGCCCCGGCGAGGGCTTCGAGCGGCTCCTCGCAGATGACCACGCCGGGGAACAGCGGATGCTCGCCGGCGGCGATCATGGGGTCGAACGCCTTGACTTCGGCGCCCTCGTGGATGAGACGACCCGCGAGCACGATGGAGGCCGCCTCGCGCAGGTCGTCCGTGTCCGGCTTGAAGGTCAACCCGAGCAGCGCGACGCTGCGGCCGCGCAGACCGCCGAGGCGCTCCTTGAGCTTGCCCACCACGCGTCGCTTCTGCAGGGCGTTGACCTCGATCACGGCGTTGAGGAGCTGGAAATGATAGCCGGTGTTGCCCGCCAGTTGCTTGAGCGCCTGGACGTCCTTCGGGAAGCACGAGCCGCCGTAGCCGATGCCGGCGCGCAGGAAGTGCGGCCCGATCCGGTGATCGAGGCCCATGCCGTGAGCGACGGTGCGCACGTCTGCCCCGACCTG
>JAAYBE010000065.1 GCA_012719015.1 Actinomycetota bacterium | reverse complement strand
TCCCGTGATAGCCTCCGGCCATGCTCGCCCTGGTCCTCGCTTTCGCCGCCAGCCTCTCGTACGGCGTGGGCGACTTCATCGCCGGGTTCGAGGCGCGGCGGACGTCACTCTGGACGGTCCTCCTCTTCACCCAGGTCACCGGCCTGCTCCTGATGGTGCTGATCGTGGCGCTGCGCGGCGAGCCGTTCCCGCCGGGCGTGCTGGCGCCGGGGCTCGCCGCCGGCCTGCTGATGGCGCTCTTCGCCGCCGCGTACTACAAGGCGTTGGCGGTCGGTGTGATGGGCATCATCGCGCCCATCGTCAGCCTCAGCGTCGCCGTGCCGGTGATCGTCGGCTTCGCCGGCGGAGAGCGTCCCTCGGCGCTGCAGCTGGCGGGTATCGCCGCCGCCGTCGCAGGCGTCGTCCTGGCGTCACGCGAGAAGACGGTCGACGACGGCGTCAGGGCCGACCGGGGCGCAGCGCGCTCGAGCCGGGCCGGCATCGGCCTCGCGCTGCTCGCCGCCACCGCCTACGGCGTCGCCATGGTCCTCTACGCCCACGGCGCGAAGGCGGACCCGTACTGGAACATCACCCTCTCGCGCGCCACCTCCGCCGCCGTCTTCGTGGCCGCGGTCGCGGTCGTGCGTCCGACCCTGAGGGTGACGAGGCGGAGCGTCGGGCCGCTGATGATCAGCGGGGCGCTGGCGGTCTGCGCCTTCACGCTGTTCTCGGTGGCCTCGACGTTCGCCTACCTGAGCATCGTCTCGGTGCTCGGCTCGATCTACCCGGTCTTCATCGCGCTTCTGGCCTACGTCGTCCTGCACGAACGCCTGACGCGGGCCCAGCTGGTGGGGGTGGCCGCGGCGCTGACCGGCGTGGCCCTGATCGCGGCGGGTTGACTCTCCGGCGCCGACCCGGCTGCCACGGTACCCTCAGGGGTATATTTGCGGACGGACGCCCACTCTGACGGACGCCCGCTCTGACGGACTCCCGGCCCGGCCCTCACCACCGCGCCGGGTGCGACGGAGTGAGGTGGACAGGAGGTAAGCGCTGGAGAGCGCCTCGGCAGACCGCGTGTTCACACGCGACTTCTCGCTCGCCATACTGGCGAACCTGTTCTCGTTCGCCAGCATGTACGTGTTGCTGGCGACGCTGCCGCTCTACGTGGTGGCGATCGGCGGCACCGTCTCCGATGCCGGCGTCGTGCTCGCCTGCTTCACGCTCTCCGCCGTGGTGGTGCGCCCCGTGGTCGGGCGGCTCTCGGACCGCCGCGCCAAGAAGGCGATCATGCTGGGCGGCGCGGTCATCCTGGCGGTGAGCTCCCTGCTCTACGCGCCGGTCCACTCGGTGCCCCTGCTGATGGCGGTGCGCGTGTTCCACGGCGTGGGGTGGGCGGCCTTCGGCACCGCGGCGAGCGCCCTGGCGGCGGACCTCGCCCCCCTCTCCCGTCGCGGCGAGGCGATGGGGTACTTCGGCGTCGGCATGAACGTGGCCATGGCGATCGGCCCCGCGCTCGGCGTCTTCCTGGTCGGATGGACGGGGTACGGCTCCCTGTTCCTGACCGCCATGGTACTGGGCGCCGCCGCCGCGCTGACGACGGCCGGCATCGCCGAGCCGCGGCGCGCGCCCGGTCAGGGCGCTCTCCAGCGCGGCTGGCGGAGCTTCATCCTGCCGTCGGCGCTCTTCCCCTCGGCGGTGCTGTTCACCAATGCGCTGACCTACGCGTCGGTGGTCGCCCTGCTGCCTCTCTTCGCCGACGAGGCCGGGCTCGGCAACCCGGGCCTCTTCTTCACCGTCTTCTCGGTCGTGGTGCTGGTGCTGCGCGGCCCGCTGGGACGGGTGTCGGACCGGCGCGGGAGGGTGGCGGTGGTCGCCCCGGGCTTGTCCGTCACGTTCGTGGCTTTGCTCGTGCTCTCGCAGGCGCACAGCACGGCGATGATGCTCGTGGTGGCCGTGCTTTACGCGGTCGGCGTCGGCGCGGCCCAACCGACGCTCATGGCGATGACGGTCGACCGCGCCGGGCCGCAGGAGCGCGGCGCGGCGATGGGCACCTACACCACCGCCATGGACCTCGGCATCGGCGTCG
>JAAYBE010000414.1 GCA_012719015.1 Actinomycetota bacterium | reverse complement strand
GCCGTCGCACGCTGGACGGCCTGGCGCGCCTCCCCGTCGAGCGGATCGGCGCCGGTCAGCAGGGACAGCGCGATCCCCACCCCGACCGCGGCGCCGCAGGCGCCCAGATACGCGCACGCCCCCCCTGCGACCGTCTCGCCGCGTCGGATGGCGGCCAGGATGATCTCGTCCGTGACCGCCGCGCCGCCGTTCTTCAGCGCGGTGAGGATGACGGCCGGCACGAGGCTGTGGTGTTCGGGCCCGTGCAGGGGGAAGCCCGGATGGGCGCGGATGTGCTGCATAAGCGCCACGGCATCGGTCGCGCGCGAGGACAGGCAGACGCGCTCGATGATCTCGACGGCCGAGGCGCGGTGGCAGGCGTCGCAGACGAAGTGGCCGTGGCTGCAGGCCGCCCGCGACGGACATACGCGGCCGCAGTAGTGGCAGATCGCGGGGGTCTCGACCGGGCGGTAGACCAGGTCGGCGCCGCACACCATGCAGCCCGCCGGACGGCGCGCGTCCTCCTCGGGCGCGTGCGGCCCGGAGGTGATCCGCTCGGCGCCGGCCCGCTGGGCGGCGCGCTCCGGGTCGCCGATCGTCGCGCCCTGCCGCCCGGACGGCAGGCCGCCCCCCTGCGCATCGGTCAGGTTGTAGGCGCAGAAGGGCACGACCCGCCCGTCCGGGGCGAGGACGTGCAGATAGCACTGCCGCAGACGGTCGAGGTCCACGGTCCACGCGTCCATGAAGGCCATGCCGCTGACGCTGAACGTCCGGGCGTGGACGTCGTCGAGGACCGCGTCCCACGGGTCACCGGCGCGCGCCCGGGCGCCGCCCTCCTCCTCCGGCGCGACGCAACACCCCTCGGAGGACACGACGGATACGGTGCGCCGCGCCGCCCAGCGCGCCGCGACGTGGGCGGCCTTCTCCGTGGGCGCGACGGCAGGACGCACCTCCGGCGCGCCGCAGCCGCACGCCTCCCGCGGCGCGCCCAACGGCGTCAGCGAACCGTCGTCCTGGCGCAGGTACTCGCGGCTGAAGGAGCACAGGGGGTGCTCGCAGTTCCCCGGAGTGAGATCCTCGAGCCGCACGCGACCGTCGCTCTGCTCCGCCAGTGCCCGCATCGCGTCGGGAAGGGTCACACGTGTGGCCCCCACGTCTCCCGCCGCCGTGTAGCGTCCCAACAGAGCCATGGGCTGCAGGTGGATGCCCCGTACCGCCGGTGCATGCTCGAGTGCGAACTCCAGAACGGCGCCGAGACGGTCGAGGTTGACGCCGCGCACCACGGTCGGCACGAGCACCACGCCGAGTCCGGCCTCGGCGCAGCGGAGCACGGCCTCCTTTTTGAGGGCGGCCAGCGGGCGTCCCCGCAGCGCCTCGTACGGCGCGTCGTCGACCCCGTCGAACTGCAGGAACACCGTACCGAGACCGGCCGCGGCCAGGGCGTCCGCGTACCCGTCCTCGCGGGCGAGCCGCAACCCGTTCGTGTTGAGCTGGATGAAGCCGTGACCGAGGTCGCGCCCGAGAGCGACGACCTCGAGCAGGTCGTCGCGTATCGTCGGCTCGCCCCCCGAGAGCTGCACGTTGCAGCCGGGGGCGACCTCGAGCAGACGTCGGTACCACCCCTCGATCGTCGTGAGCAACGGGTCTGCCGTCTCACCGCCCGCCGCTGCGAAGCACACCGGGCACATCAGGTCGCAGCGCCCGGTCACCTCCAGCAGGATGCAGCACGTCTGACGGAGGTGGGCGGCGCACAATCCGCACTCCGAGGGGCATGTCGGGCTCGGCGCGGACGCAGGGCGCGGCGGTCCGGCGCCGCCGGCGGTCCAGTCGGCGAACGCCGGCGCGCCGCGCCAGACCAGGGCCTCCGCCTCACCGTGCTCGGGACAGATGCGCCGCAGCCAGACCTCGTCGCCGCGCCGGACCAGGTCGCCGTCCAGGCGTCGCAGACACTGCGGGCAGAGCGTCGTGGTGCGGACGGGCGCCACGCGTCGCCTCACCCGGGCAGGTCCCCGTGCGCGTCCAGGAGCTCCCGTGCCGTGACGTAGGTCTCGGCCACGAGGGACGGACACGCGCTGAACCGGGCGGCGGGATCCCCGCCGAGGATGGCGTCGCACTCGGTCGAGCCGAACCGGTCCCGGAACCAGTCGACGAGCCCGGCCACGACCTCGCCGTCCACCGGCCTGCCGGCGAGCAGCCACATCGCCAGTGCCCCGCCGGCCAGTGCCCCACACGTCACGCCTGAGGAGAGGCCGAGACACAG
>JAAYBE010000064.1 GCA_012719015.1 Actinomycetota bacterium | reverse complement strand
TCTCACCCTGGTCTCTCGACCTGGATGCACAAAGCCGGACTGCCTTGGTGACTGGCAGCCCGGCTGTGTGCGCAACGCGGGAAGTGTTCGTCAGCCTGGGGCCATCCCTCCGCGGGGGTAGCCACGACATAGTCTATAGAAATCGTCGACAGGGAGTCAACGGACCCGCCGTTGCCGCCCGCGACGGGCTCGTCGGCACGCCTGGCGGGAGCCGGTCAGGCGGCCTCCCCGACGACCAGCCGCAGCAGGTTCGCCCACCCCGGCGGATCGCTGCGCCCCGCCCCCCGGCCGCGGGTGAGTCCGCGCAGTCGGGGCGGCGCGGCCACCTGGCGGCCCAGCGCCGTCAGGAGCGCCGCCCCGGTCGGGGTGGTGAGCTCTCTGGCCGGTCCGGCCACGTGGGTCCTCCACCCCTCGAGCAGCTTCGCCGTCGCCGGGGCGGGCACCGGCAGGACGCCGTGCTCACACGCGACGGTCCCTGATCCCACGTTCACCGACCCGACGAAGAGCCGGGTCACGCCGAGCTCGTGCAATCCGGCCGCCGTGCCGACGACGTCGGCCAGCGCGTCCGCCGCGCCGACCTCGTGGAAGTGCACCTCGTCCACGGAGACGCCGTGGACGACCGCCTCGGCCGCCGCCAGCCGGCGGAAGACCGATGTGGCCGCCGCAGCCACGTCCGGCGCCAGCCCGCTCGCGACGATGATCGCCAGCACCTCACGCAGCCCGCGCACCTCGTCCTGGACGGGATACGTCACGTCGACCTTGGTCGCGGCGACCCCGTTGCGCCGGGTCGTCACGGCGGTGAGACGCAGGCCGTCGACGCCCAGACGGTCCACCGCCCGCTGCAGCACGCCGGGATCGACACCGGCGTCCACGAGGGCTCCGAGGAACATGTCGCCGCTCACGCCGCTGGCGGCATCGACATAGGCCGCCGTCACGCCTGCTCCTCCGACCCGCGCCGGTCCTCGGCGGCGGCTCTCGTCTGCTCCGGTCCGTCGTCCGTCGCGACCCCGCGGTTGATGAGGTTCGCGAGGTACCCGGCGCCGAACCCGTTGTCGATGTTCACGACGGCCACGCCCGGGGAGCACGAGTTCAGCATCGTCAGCAGGGCTGCGACTCCGCCGAAGCCGGCGCCGTAGCCGACGCTCGTGGGCACGGCCACCACCGGACTGCTGACGAGTCCGCCGACCACGCTGGCGAGGGCGCCCTCCATCCCCGCCACGGCGACGACGACCCGGGCCTCACGCAACAGGTCGACGTGGGCCAGCAGACGATGGATGCCGGCCACACCGACGTCGTACACCCGCTCCACACGGCTGCCGGAGCACTCCGCGGTCAGGGCGGCCTCCTCGGCCACCGGGATGTCCGAAGTGCCCGCCGTGCATACGCAGACGAGCCCCTCGGACGCGGTCGGCGTCGGGTTGACCACGGCCAGCCCGACCTCGCGATGGACCCGCACGGGGACTCCTCCGGCCACGAGCGCGTCCAGCGTCGCCGCCTCGGCCCGGGTGGCGAGGACGTTCTCGTGCCCGTAGGCGACCATGCGGCGTGCGATCGCGACCACCTGATCGGCCGTCTTGCCGGCGCAGAAGATCGCCTCGCCGTACCCCCTGCGCAGGACCCGGTGATGGTCCACGTTGGCGAACCCCAGGTCCTCGTACGGCAGCGCGGAGAGGCGCGTCAGGGCCTCGTCGACGCCGGTGACGCCGGTACGGACGCCCTCAAGCAGGCGGCGCAGGTCGGACGCGTTCATCGTTCACCCCGCCTGCGTCGCCACACGGCGGCGACCCGGGGCCGCGCCCCGCCCGCACACCGGGCGGACATCAGAACTCCACCCGCAGGTCCGGGGACTCAGGACGACGGCGGATCTCGTGCTCGAGCCGCAGACGCACTGTGTCCGACGAACAGGCCGGGTCGGCCTGACGCACGAAGCCCGTGACCGCCTCGACGTCGGCCCTCTCGACCTTGACGCGCACCAGCTCGCCGTCGTGGCGGAGCAGCTTGCACGGCAAGGTGAAGATCTCGGCGAGCGGGCCGCAGACCACGGTGACCCGGCGCCGCTCCATGCTCGTGACGAAGTGCCGATGGCGCGTCTCGAGCGCGTGGTAGCCCCACACGCCGAGCTCGACGGCGAGGTACGCGGCGATCGCGGACTCGGCCCCGTCATCCGCGTCGACCAGCAGCACCGTGCCGGGACGGCCCTTCTTGGTGTGGGAGGCGAGCAGCTGGACGTTGTGCGCGCCCAGGGCGAGCAGCTCGTCCACGGCGTGCCCGAGCACCTCTCCGGACCGGTCGTCCACCTGGGCCAGGATCAGCATCGCACCACTCCCGGAGCGCCGTCGGCGGATGACGGAGGGGACGCGCCCTGGGCACGTCCCCTCCGCTCCTCACCCGACACGTCGTGCGCCGACTGCACCGTGCCGTCAGTCGGCGAGATCCTTCATGATGCGCTGCGCGAGTGCCGCCATCTCCTTGATCGTGGACCTGGCGCCGGGGATCGAACAGGTGAGGCGACCGCCCTCTTCGGCGCACTTGCCGGCCTCCTTGGCGGAGTACTTGCCCAGCGCCGCCGCGACCACCGCCGGCACCGTCGCGTCGACCGTGCAGCAACCGAGGTACATGAGCTCCTGGGCCACGGCCGAGGCGACCGTGATCGGCAGGGAGAGCTCCGCCTTCTTGTTGAGCACCGCGTCGGGGATGACCTTGTGGGTCAGACCCTCGAAGCGGAACTCCTCCCCGTCGACCGTGACGAGCGCATCGACGTCGGCGTCGAAGCCCCAGTACGACTGGGCGAACGGGTGCTCGCGTCGCGCCCCGCCCTCGAGCTTGGAGTACGAGATGGTGATGTCCCTGCCGAAGAAGCCGCTCATCACCGCACTGGCGTTCTTCTCGACCTTCTCCTTGCGACGCTG
Source organism: Actinomycetota bacterium (assembly GCA_012719015.1). GTDB lineage: Bacteria > Actinomycetota > Thermoleophilia > UBA2241 > UBA2241 > CAIXSE01. The sequence continues at coordinate 20,053 of JAAYBE010000064.1, read as the reverse complement.
GTCGAGGGTCGCGCAGATGTCCTCCAGCGACTTGCCCGCCATGAGCTCGTCGTAGGCGAACTCGGCGCGCCAGCGCAGCGCGTCGGCGCGGATGCCGTCGGTGGCGTTGATGATCGCCCGGGTCACAGGACCGCGCCGCACCTGCTCGGCCTTGCGGCTGATCGTGTTGGTGGAGAAGGCGGCGATCTCCGGGTCGATCCACTGCGTCATCTTGACCTCGTGGATGGCGTCGGCCGCCGCCTCGACGTCGCCGCCGTTCTCGATCAGCAGGTTCATCGCGATGACGCAGTCGGCGGCGAGGTGCGCCAGCGGCGGGTTCACCGGACCGCCGCCGAACCCGGCTCCGATCATGGGGCTCTCCGCGAAGGCGGCCAGCAGCTCGGTCAGCGTCATCATGCCGATGACCGACGGCGCACCGACGTCCTTGAGCATCATGCCGAGGCCGCCGACGAGGCTGGCGGTGTCGTACTCCTTGCCGGTGCCGCGCAGGTGCAGCTTCTCGGGCAGCCCGGCCGCCTCGGCGGCGCCCTTGCCGGCGAGGTAGCCGGTGCCGTGCAGGAAGAAGTCGCCCTGCTCCGGACTGATCATGCCGTCCGGGTTGACGATCTCGAGCACGGCCGCCGCGGCGAGCATGGCGCACATGATCGGGCTCGCGCTGATGCCGACGCCGTGGTAGGCCTGCCGCATCGCGTCGACGGCGATCCTGGTGCCCTTGAGGCACAGATCGACGTAGACGATGTCCTCGCCGAGGACGCTGTGGCCCATCGGCGCGCCGCCGGCGACGAACGCCGGCACGTCGGCGCCGTCCACACGGACCAGCTCGCCGCGCTGCATGGCCTCGTAGAGCGCCTGCACGGCGGCGAAGCCCGACAGCTTGTTGGTGAGCTTGGAGGTCGGGACGGCGGCGACGCCGGAGCGGTCCGCCCCGGCCTTGATGCGCGCCATCGCGCCCAGCTTGCGGTTGCCGGCGGGTACGCCGGCGCGCGACTCGGTGCCGGCGATCAGCAGCAGCGTGGCCGCGATGAGGGCGGCGTTGGCCTTGTCGGCGCCGGCCGCGGCGGCGGCCTTGACCCCGGCCTCGACGACGTAGTCGAGCGCGAGATCCGAGAGGTTGGCGTCGGTCATCTTCGTGTCGCGACCGCGCAGGATCTCCTGGGTGATCGCGTTGGCGGCGCTCATGGCGGCCACGTTGAGCATCCCGTGGCCCTGGGTGAGCGCCTCGATGCGGTCGCTGGTCGCGTTGTCCGGGCTGGCGGACAGCGCCATGATGGTCGCGTAGACTTCCTTGTGCACCCCGGTACCTCCCCTGTCCTTCTCGCCTGGAACGAGCCTTTTCGACGACGGCGACCGCCGGGGCCGCCCAAACGACGGGCCGGTCGCGGCGCAGGCGACGGCCTCGTTCGCGCCGCAAGACTCCCCCACGCGACGGGCGGTGTCAACCGTTGCGGCCGCCGCCCCGCGCGCTGCCGCGCCGCGACGCCCGCGGCGTCACCCGGCGTCGACTCGCGCGGCGTCGTCCTCGCCGCCGAAGATCGCCCGCGCGAACACGTCGGCCTCGAAGGGGCGCAGGTCCTCGATCTGCTCGCCGACCCCGATGAGCTTGATGGGGATGCCGAGGCTCTCGTGGATCGCCACCACGATGCCGCCCTTGGCGGTGCCGTCGAGTTTGGTGAGCACCACCCCGGTCACATCGACCGCCTGCTTGAACTCCTCCGCCTGACGCAGGCCGTTCTGTCCGGTGGTCGCGTCGAGGACGAGCAGCGTCTCGTGTGGGGCGCCCGGGAGCTGCTTCTCGATCACCCGGCGCACCTTCTCGAGCTCGCGCATGAGGTTGACCTGCGTGTGCAGCCGGCCGGCCGTGTCGACGAGGACGACGTCCGCGCCGCGCGAGCGCGCCGCGGCCACGCCGTCGTAGACCACGGCGGCGGGGTCGGCGTCCGGCGCCTGCCTCACGATCTCGCAGCCGACCCGGTCCGCCCAGCGGCTGAGCTGCTCCACTGCCGCGGCACGGAAGGTGTCCCCGGCCACCATGAGCGGCGTCTTGCCCATCTCCTTGAGCCGCCAGGCGATCTTGCCGATGGTGGTCGTCTTGCCGGTGCCGTTGACCCCCACGACGAGGATCACGCTGGGCGCGTGTGAGACGTCGATCCGCTGCCGCTCCGGGTCGTCCGGCCTGAGCTGCTCCGCCACCACCTCGGCGAGCTCGTCCTGGAACGGGCCGCGGGACTCGATCTTCTTGGCCGTGCAGCGACGCTCCAGCTCGTCCACGATCCTGATGGTGCCGTCCACGCCCACGTCGGCGGCGATCAGCATCTCCTCCGTCTGCTCGTAGAGCCGCCGGTCGACGCCGACGTAGACCGCGCTCCTGAGCGCATCGGCCACGGCTCCCCGCGCCTTGCCGAGGTTGCGACGCAGGCGGCCGAACAGCCCCCTGCGCTCCTCGGCCTCCTCCTCGAGCACCGTCGCCGGCACGTCGGCCTCGGCGACTCCCTTGAACACCTCGTGCCACTCCACGCCTCAGTCTCCCGTCCGCGCGCCGGGACGTCCGCCCCGGGCGCTCTCCTCCTTCTCGATCTCCTCCTCCGCCATGCGGGCGCTCACCACCTGCGACGCTCCGTCCGCGCCCATGGTCACGCCGTAGAGCACGTCGGCGGCCTCCATGGTGCGCTTCTGGTGGGTGATGATCACGAACTGGCTGCGTTCGCGGTAATCACGCAGGAGCTTCACCAGGCGGCCGATGTTGACGTCGTCCAGCGCCGCCTCGATCTCGTCGAGGATGTAGAACGGGCACGGTCGGGCGAGCACGAGCGCCATGAGGAAGGCGATCGCCACCAGGGCACGCTCGCCGCCGGAGAGCAGTTGCAGCCGGCGGCCCAGCTTCTTGGCCGGCTTGACCTCCACGGCGACGCCGCCCTGCGGATGGTCCTCGTCCGGATCGACCAGCCTGAGCCGGCCCCGGCCGCCCGGGAACAGCACGGTCACCATATGGCTGAACTGCTCCTGGACGGCGGCGAAGGTCGTGGCGAACTCGGCGTCGACCTGGGCGGTCAGCTCGCCGATCAGCGCCTCGAGGTCGTCGATGGACTTCTCCAGGTCCCGGCGCTGCTCGCGCAGAAAGGCGGCACGCTCGGAGAGCTCCGCGCACTCCGCCTCCGCCAGTGGGTTGACCGGGCCGATCCGCTCGCGCCGTCGCTGCAACCGGGCGGCCTGCTCGCGCAGCGCCACCGCCTCGGCCTCGTCCGCCGGCGGCGCGAACCCCGCCTGGTCGAGCTGTTCGCTGACCCCGTCGAGGCTGCCGGCCAGCTCGGCGCGCCGGTCCTCGAGCCGGGCGAGCGTGACCTTGACCAGCGTGCGGCGTTCCCCGGTCTCCTCCAGCCCGCGACGCAGTCTCGCCTCCTCGTCGGCCAGGCGTCTCAGCTCGCCGCGCTCGAGCGCTTCGTCGGCGCCGTCGTCGGCGTCGAGCCGCCCGATGAGCCGCGTCGAGTGCGCCCGCAGGGCTTGACAGCGTGTCTCCACGGCGGCGCAGGCGGCGCGTACCCGCGGCAGGTCGGTCAGACGCGCCTCCAGCTCCGCAAGGCGCTCACGATCCGCGGCCGCCCGTCGTCGGGCAGCGGCGCGGCGCTCCTCCGCGCGCGCCGCGGCGGCGCGGCGCTCCTCGAGCTCCACGCGCCGCCGCATGACCAGCGCCAGCGACCCCGAGTGCGCCGTCTCGGCCTCGCCCAGCGCGGCCTCGGCGTCGGCCGCCGCGGGCCGCAGCCGCTCAGACTGCAGAAGGGCCTCTGCGGCCTCGTGCTCCGCCGACTCCTTCGCCCCGGCGGCCTCGACCAGCTCCGCCGCGAGGCCCTCGAGCGCGTGCCGGTCGCGCTCCAGGTGCTCCTCGAGGTCGCGGCGCCGGGCACGGACCTGCGCGAGCGCGCGCTCGGCCGCCTCGGCGACGATCCTCGCCTCACGCTCGGCCGCCGCCGTCGCCTCAGCCGCGTCGCGCGCCGCGGACCGCCGCACAGCCGCGAGCGCCACTGCGGCCTCCTCGCGCGCCTCACGCGCCGCCACGGCGTCGAGCTTCTCGCTGAGCCGCTCAAGTGAAGCGCGCCGCTCCAGCAGCAGCGCCGCCGGGACGCCGGCGGCGAGCCCGATCTGGCCGTCGGCGGGGCGGTAGTACTCGCCCTCGCGCGTCACCGCCAGACCCGTGAACGTCGTCGGCACGGCACGCAGGTCGTCGACGATCACGACGTCGGCGAGCACGCCCTCCAGCTCGCCGTGTCCACCGAGGCTCACTTTGTCGGACAGCGGCGCGGCGCCCGGAAACGCGACCGACGGGCGCCGACGCGCCGGCAACACGAGGCGCACCAGACCGACCCCGGCGCGCTTCAGTGCGCCGAGGAGGGACCACTGGTCCACTCCGCCCGGCACGGCGAGCGCGCCCGAGAGCTGCGCCAGCGCCGCCGCCAGCGCGCGTTCGTAGCCGGGCTCGCAGGAGACGCTGCCGGCCAGCGGCACCGTGCCCGGGTACCGGCCGGCCACCTCGAGCACCTCGTGGCCCACGTCCTCCATGTCCCTGAGGGCGGCGCGCAGGTGGGCGACCTCGGCCTCGAGGCCGCGTCGCTCGACGGAGGTCGCCTGATGTGCCTCCTCCGCGGCGGCGAGTCCGTGGCCCGTTGCGGTCTCCGCCCCTGCAGCCTCCGCCGCCGCCGCGGCGGCCGTGCGCAGGGCCTCCGCCGCCGCGGCCTCCGCCGCCGCGGCGTCGCGTTCGTCGTCGACGCCTGCAGCCGCCTCCGCGCCCATCGCATCGTGCCTCGCCGCCAGACGATCCCGCTCGCCCTCGAGAGCTGCGCTGCGGCGCTCGAGCCGTGCCGCCGTCGCCAACGCCGCCTCCCGCGTGACCGTCAGTCGGCTGAGCGCCTGGCGGCGCTCGTTGAGCTCCGCACGGCTCGCCTCCAGCCGGGCCGAGACCTCGGCGTGATCGGCTTCGGCCGCCTCGAGTTCGGCGACGAGACGGCGTTCCTCTCGCGGCCACGCGCCGTCGTCACGCTCCTCCGGCGCAGCCACCAGCCCGGCGACGAGCCGCTCGCGCTCCGCGCCCGCAGCCCGTTCGACCTCGTCCAGCAGGGTCTGCCGCTGCTCGGCGATCCGGCGCACGCTCTCAAGACGGCCGTCGAGCACCCGCGCCCGCAGCAGACGGCGCGACCTGCGCTCGCGTTCGGCCAACCGTCTGGCGAACGCCTCCTCCTCCTCGGCACGGGCGGCCGCCACACGGGCCAGCCCCTCCTCGTGCGCGGCGCGCTGCGCGTCGACCTCCGCCAGCTCGGCGCCGGCCTCGAGCAGCTCTGCGTCGACGGCGACGATCTCGCCGCTGAGCAGCCGGCCCTCGGTCTCGGCGATCTCCGTCTCCACCGCGCGCAGCTGCTCCGCCGCCGTGGCCTGACGGCGCAGGGGCGTGAGCTGTGCGCCGACCTCGCGCTCCAGGAGAAGTGCGCGCTCCAGGTTGCGCCGCACCTCGCGCAGCTTGAGCTGCGCACGCTCGCGGCGCCGCTTGTACGCGCCGAGGCCGGCGGCCTCCTCGATCTGGCTGCGCCGGTCCTCCGGCCGGCCGGCCAGGAACGACTCCACCTTGCCCTGCCCGATGATCGAGTGCAGCTCCTTGCCCAGCCCGACCTGGGCCAGCAGCTCGACGATGTCGGTGAGGCGGCACGGGGACCGGTTGATCGAGTACTGTGACGCACCGTCGCGCGTCACGCGACGCATGACGCTGACCTCGGGCGTGGGCAGGGGCAGCGCTCCGTCGGCGTTGTCGAAGGTGAGCTCGACCTCGGCGGCGCCGCTGGCGCGGCGTCCGTCGCTCCCGGCGAAGATGACATCCTGCATGGACGAGCCGCGGATCGTGGTGGGGCTCTGCTCGCCGAGCGCCCACACCACGGCGTCGGCGAGGTTGCTCTTGCCGCTCCCGTTGGGCCCGATGACGACGCTGACGCCGGGCTCGAAGCGCAGCTCGGTCTGCGTGGGGAACGATTTGAAGCCCCGGAGGCGGAGCGCCTTGAGGTACACCTCAGCTGACCTCGGCGGCCCCGCCCGAGGCGGCCGGCGGCGTCCCGTCCTGCGCGTCACCCGCACCTGGCGCGTGACCTGCGTCCGAGGCGCCGTCGGCCTGCTCCTCCGGCGCCCGGGCCTCCTCTGCCGCCGTCTGCGGGCGCCGCGCGCGGCTGCCCCGCAGCCGCGCCCTGCGGGCCGCCCGCCGGGCCCGCGCCTGCAGCTCGTGCAGCGCCTCCGCCGCGGCGCCCTGTTCGGCGCGCTTCTTGCTGGTGCCGAACCCGCGCCCCAGCGACTCGCCGTCGACGAGAGCCTCGATCTCGAACTCGCGGTCGTGCGGCGGCCCGCTGAAGCCGAGGACCTTGTAGGCGACCGACTGTCCGCTGCGCGCGAGGAACTCCTGGAGCTCGGTCTTGTGGTCGATGTAGCTGCTCTCGGCGAACGTGATGTGCTCGTCGAACACCTCGATGACGGCCGGACGCACGGCCTCGTAGCCGAAGATGAGGTAGACCGCTCCGATCAGCGCCTCGGTGAGGTCGGCGAGCACGTTCTGGTTGCCCTGCAGCTGAGCCGCCTCGGCGGCCTCGTGGGCTGGACCGGCGTGCTCGCGCAGCATCTTGCCCAGCCCCAGCTTGGCGGCCACCCTGGCGCAGGTCGCGCGACTGACCACGTAGGCCCGCAGGCGGGCCAGATGTCCCTCCGTGAAGTCGGGGAAGCGGCGGTACAGCTCGGTGGTCACGCACAGGCTGAGCACGCTGTCGCCGAGGAACTCGAGACGCTCGTACGAGTGTACGCGGTCGGGAGCCCACGACGTGTGCGTGAACACCTGGCGCAGGGTCGCCTGGTCCAGCTGCTGTGCGAGCGTCAGAAGTCGGAAGGTCAAGGTGAGTCCATGACGACGAGGGGACGCCTCCTGCCCACAGGAGACATCCCCCCGTCGTCCCCCGCTCGGTCCGTCGCGGCTAGGCGTCGACCCGCGTCATGACGAAGTCCACGGCGTCGCCGACCGTCTTGATCTCAGCCGCCTCTTCGTCGGTGATCTTGATGCCGAACTTCTCCTCCATGGTCATCACGAGCTCGACCAGGTCGAGGGAATCGGTCTCGAGATCCTCCTGGAACCGGGCCTCCATGGTGACTTTGTCCTCGTCGACGCTGAGGGTCTCCACGAGGATCTCTTTAACGCGCTCGAACACCTCTTCACGGGTCATGCGGCGAACCTCCGGGCGAGTTTGCGTGAGTCTACACTGCCTCGGGCCGTGCCCCAAGCTCCCGCGCGATCGTCGGCAGGAGTCCGCTGACCGCGCCGCGGCGCCCCATGCGGATCGCCTGTGCGATGCCGCGGGCCCGGGAGTTGCCGTGCGCGATCACGACCGGAGCGTTCATGCCCACCAGCAGCGCGCCGCCGAACTCCTCCGGGTTCAGGGCGTCCTTGAGGACCTGGAGGTCCTTGCGGATCAGCAGGCCGCCCAGCTTGGTCTTGGCGTTCAGCATCACGGTGGCGCGCAGGGCGCCGAGGATGGCCCTGGCCGATCCCTCGATGGTCTTGAGGCAGACGTTGCCGGTGAAGCCGTCCGCGACGACGACGTCGACCAGCCGGTTCATGATGTCGCGGCCCTCGACGTTGCCGCGGAAGTGGGCGATGCGCTCGTCGTCGGCGATGAGCCGGTGGGCCTCGACCACCTCGGGCGTGCCCTTGCTCGGCTCCTCGCCGATGCTGAGCAGACCGATGGTCGGCTCCGGGATGCCCATCACCTCGCGCGCGAACGCCTGCCCCATGATGGCGAACTGCCGCAGGAACTCGGGGCGGCACTCGGCGTTGGCGCCGACGTCGAGGAAGGCGACCGGGGCGGGCATGGCCGGCATGATCGTGCAGATCGCCGGCCGCTTCACGCCCGGGATGCGGCGCACGTAGAGCACGCTGGCGGCCACGACGGCGCCGGTGTTGCCGGCGCTGACGAAGGCGTCGGCCGCCCCCTCCTGGACCATCCTCAGGCCGACGACGATGCCGGAGCCGGTCTTGGTGCGCGCCGCCGTCGCCGGCTCCTCGCCCGGGCCGATCACGTCCGGCGCGTGCACGACGCTCAGGTGCGCCGCGCCCGGCGGCAGCAGGGCGCGCACGCGGGGCTCGTCGCCGACCAGGACCACGTTGAGCTGGGGTCCAGCCGCGGCGAGCGCGCCCTTGACGACCTCGTCCGGGGCGTTGTCGCCGCCGACCGCGTCGACCGCGACGCGCACCACGCGGTCATCGGTGAACGCGCTCCAGGCGTCGGTCACCCAGTGCGGCGACACGTACGGCTTGCCCTGCGTGCCCCTCATGCCCCCAGGTCGCGCACCAGGCGGTCGACGTCGACCTGCTCCTCGATGAGCTCCTTGATGAGCTCGACCTTGGCACGGTCCTTGACGCGCAGCCGGCCGAACAGCCGGCGCACTCCGTCGGCGGCCGAGACGGTGTCCGTCTCCACCGACACCAGCGGCACCTGGCGCTCGTCGGCGCGCTCCAGGACGGCCGGACTGGGGACGTAATTCCCGGTGAGGAGGACGGCGACCGTGGGCGTGTCGAGCGCCGCGAGGATGATCTCGGCGCGGTCACCGCCGACGATGACCACCTTGTTCGGCGTGAGCTGGAAGTAGCGCAGCGCGTGCTCCGGACTCATGGCGCCGATCATGTAGGTCTCGGCCAGCCGGTCCCCGTAGCGCTGGCCGGTGACGAAGGTGCCGTCCAGCTCCTCGACGATCTCCGCCACGGACACCGCCGAGAGCGCCGGGTCGGAGACGAGGGCCCCGTAGCTCTCGACCTCGTTCTTGGCGAGAAAGCGTGTGTAGTCGCCTTTGACCAACTCCAGGCGCGACTCGGGGACCATGTTGAAGAGGACGCCCAGGAGGTTCTCCCTCAGGGCGTCCTTGACGTAGATGATGTCGTCGAGCAGACGGGCGCCGGCGAACTTGGCCACCAGGAGCGTGCCGAGGTCGAGCTCCTTGACCACCTCGGCGCCGCTGGTGCGCAGGAACCGGCCCTGCCAGATCTCGCCGAGGCCCTCGCAGACCACCACGTCCTTGCCGGTGCGCACGCGTGCGTAGGCGCTCCTCACGCGGCTCATGGCGTCCACCTCGTTGCCGCTCAGCACGTCGCGCAGGGCGTCTTCGTCGAGGACCACCGGGCAGATGTCGGTGAGGTCGTCCTCGAGCTGCAGCAGGGCGGCCACGAACTGCGCGTCCTCATCGAGCAGCGCGTCCCCGGCGTGCGCCGCCAACGTGCCCACCGGCTTGAAGTAGCCGGCCTCCAGGCCACGCTCGCGCAGGACCATGCAGAGGCCCACGGCGATCGTGGTCTTGCCGCCGCTGCCCTGGGTGGAAGCTATGTAGAGCGATCGGGGCATCGCTCAGCGCCTTTCGTCCTCAGTCCCCTCGCGAGACGGCCTCGCGGACATCGCCGTCACGCCCGCCCGACACGGTCACTCGGCTTCGAGGACGATCACCTCGCGGCCCTTGTAGGTGCCGCACTTGGGGCAGGCGCGGTGCGGGAGCTTGGGGCTCTTGCACTGCGGACAGACGCCCGCCGTCTCGACGCGCAGCTTCTGCTGGGCGCGGCGCTTGTCACGGCGGGACTGTGACGTCTTCTTCTTGGGTACGGGCATGGGGTCTTTCTCCTCAGGTCAACCGGACAACGGACTCTACCACACCAGGTGCGGCTCACGCTTCCTCGTGCGTGTGGTCCGGGTCGGCGTTCAGGTCGGCGCCGCAGAACGGACACAGCCCGCGGCACTCCTCGCGGCAGAGCAGCTTGGACGGCAGGGCGTCGGCCACCAGGTCCCGCGTCCACGCCTCGAGGTCGACGACGTGGGCGGTCACGTAGCCTTCGTCTTCATCGTCGCCCTCGGACTCCCCGTGCCGCACGTACTCGAGACCCCGCGCCGTCACCGGCACGTCGGCGTCGGCGAGACAACGCTGGCACGGGCCCGTCACCGCGGTCTCGACGAGCAGCGTCAGCGTCAGGTTGTCGCCCACGCGGGCCGCCGTGAGCGTCGCGTCGACGACGTCGCCGGGCACATGGTACTCAAGGCCGCCGAACACGAAGGGGGCGACCTCGACCGGCAGCGTCCGCCGGACCTCGCCGGCGCCGTGGAACCGGAGTGAACGGAGGTCGAATCGTCTCATGGCCGCCCCGCGCGCCGCGGGCGCCGCCGTCGGTCAGGGCTGCAGGTCGTCGTCCGCGGCGCGGCCCTGGAGCCGCTCGCGGCCGCGCCGCACCGCGGCGATGAACTTGTCCAGGTTCGTCTCGAGGTTTCCCAATACCTCGTCGGCGTAGTCCTCGGCGCCGAGGCGCACCTCGCGCTCGCGGTCACGGGCGTCCTCCATGATCTGCTGCGCGTTCTTCTCGGCGAGACGCACGACCTCGGTGTCGGACGCCAGCCTCTCGGCGCGGTCCTGGGCCTCGCCCAGGATGCGGTCGGCCTCCTGTTTGGCCTCGGAGAGCATCTCCTGGCGCTCCTTGACGATCCAGCGCGCCTGCTTGATCTCCTCGGGGATCGTCGACCGCATCTGGTCGAGGATGTCGTAGATCTCCTCGCGGTCGATCATGACGCTGTCGGTCAGCGGCACCGACCGGGCGTTGTGGATGATGTCGTCCAGCTTGTCGATGAGAACGAGGACGTCCATACTCAGCAACCCTCCTTGGGTAGCCCGTGCGCGCCACGCGGCGGATAGATCTCCGCCAGACGGCGGGCGACGGCCGGAGGCACAAGGTCGACGACCGAGCCCCCGAAGGCGGCGATCTCCCTGACGCCGCTCGAGCTGAGGAAGCTGTGCTCGGGCGAGGCCATCATGAACACTGTTTCGATGTCGGGTGCGAGCTTCCTATTCAGCTGCGCCATGGCGAACTCGTAGTCGAAGTCGGAGATGGCGCGCAGCCCCTTGAGGATGATGCGCGCGTCCCATCGGTGCGCGAACTCGACGATGAGCTCGTTGAAGCGGTCGATGACGACGTTGTCGTGCCCGGCGAGGGCCTCCCTGAGGAACTCCTCACGCTCGTCCGGCGTGAACAGCGGCGACTTGCGCTGCGGCACTTCGATGAGACCGACCACGACGCGGTCGTACTTGGTCGCGCCGCGGGTGATGATGTCGAGGTGACCGACCGTGACGGGGTCGAACGTCCCCGGGCAGATGGCCGTGAGGTTGCTGGGCATCAGTCCGCTGGCTCTCCTTCTTCCGGCGCGAGCGCGTCCGCCGCCAGGAACGTGACGCGCGTGTCGCCGTAGCGTTTGTCCCGCAGCACGCCCCACGGCAGCCCGGCCGCGCCGCCGGCGGCCGACTCGACGACGAGCACGGCGCCGGGCGCGAGCAGCCGCCCGAGGAGCCTGGCGAAAGCGGGGCGGATCTGCTCGTAGAGGTCGTACGGCGGGTCCGCAAGCACGAGAGTATATCGCGCGCCCCGACGGGCGTCAGCCGCCAGCGCCCGGCGCACGTCGGCGGCCAGCACCACGGCTCTGGGCGGCGGAACGGCGGATGTGGCGGACGGACGCTCCACCGGGACGCCGAGCCGTGCCAGGTTGGCGCGCAGGGCGCGCAGCGCTGCGGGCGCGGACTCGACGAACGTGCAGCTCGCCGCGCCGCGGGAGAGCGCCTCGATCCCCAGCGCACCGCTGCCGGCGAAGAGGTCGAGCACCGCGTGTCCGGCGAGCGGGCCCGGGGGCGTCGCGCCGCCGGCGGGGATCGGCGGCCTCCGCTCCGCCTGTGCGGGCGCGACGACGGCGTTCCGGACCTCGGGCAGCGCGCCCAGCACGTCGAAGATCGCCTCCCGGACCTTGTCCGAGGTCGGCCGCGTCCCGCGCCCCGCGGGGGCGGTCAGCGGCCGGCCCCGCCAGACGCCGCCGACGACCCTCATCGCGGCCACCCGCCTCAGGCCCGTCCGAGGATGAGCGGCGCTGCCGGCGCCGGCCGGTCGGCCAGCGTGAACGCCGCCTCGAGCAGGGCGCCGGCCTCCTGCCGCCGGGCCGGGTCCCGGGAGAACACCGTCGCCAGCGGTTCTCCCGCGGCCACCGCCTCGCCGAGCTTGTGGTGGAGGAGCACGCCGGCGGCGGGATCGACCTTGTCGTCGACCGTCTGTCGCCCGGCGCCCGCGACCTGGGCCGCACGACCGACGGCGAGCGCGTCGACGCGGGTCACGAACCCGTCCTGCGGAGCCTCCGTCTCGTGTCCGGCCAGCCGATGGAACTGCCCGGGGCGCCAATCGCCGCCCTGGACGAAGCACCAGCGCTCGAAGTGCTCCGCGGCGCGGCCGTCGTCGAGCGCCGCCTCGGCCCGGGCCCGGGCCTCACCCGCGTCCAGGCCGAGGTCGGCGGACGGCAGCAGCTCCGCGGCCAGCTCGAGAACGAGCTCGCGGACGTCGGCAGGGCCCTCGCCCGACAGCACCTGCCACGCCTCCTCCACCTCCAGCCGGTTGCCGACGGCGCGGCCCAGCGGCTGCTCCATGGCGCTGAAGAGACACGTGGTGGGCCGCCCGCACGCGTCCCCGATGAGGCGGCAGAGACGGCCGATCTCCCTCGCGTGGGCGAGGTCGGCGGCGAACGCCCCCCTCCCCACCTTGAGGTCGAGCGCCACCGCCGAGGTGCCGCTCGCGACCTTCTTGGCCATGATGCTCGCCGCGATGAGCCCGTCGCTCTCGACGGTCCCCGTCACGTCGCGCAACGCGTACAGCAGGCGGTCGGCGGGCACGACCCGCTCGCTCTGGCTGACGACGGCCACGCCGATGCGCTCCAGCTGCCGCAGGAAGTCGCCCTGGGGGAGCTTCACGCGGAACCCGGGGATGGACTCGAGCTTGTCGAGCGTGCCCCCGGTGTGCCCCAGGCCCCGTCCCGACATCTTCCCAAACACCGCGCCGCAGGCGGCGACCAGCGGCGCCAGGACCAGGGTGACCTTGTCGCCGACCCCTCCGCTCGAGTGCTTGTCGAGGACGGGGCGACGCAGCACGCCGAGGTCCAGCGTCTTGCCGCTGTCGATCATCGCCCGCGCCAGCCAGAGCGTCTCGTCGTCGCTCAAGCCGCGCAGCACCATGGCCATGAGCAGCGCGCTGGCCTGGTAGGACGGCACCGCGCCGCTGACCACGCCGGCGACGAACGTGCGCAGGCGGGGTTCGTCCAGCTCGCCGCCGTCGCGCTTGCGGACGATCACGTCGTGCACGAAGTCCACGTCACTCCCTCCCTGGGGCGGCGGCGAGCTCCGGCCAGCGCGCCGTGAGGATGCGTGAGAGGCCGGCGGCGAGCAGGCGGGCGAGCCGCCTCCCGGCGAGGAGCACGTCGCCGTGCGAGCCCGCCGCCCCCGCCCTGTTGGCGACCAGCGCGACGAGGCAGCAGTCCACGCCGGCGGCCGCCGCGGCGCGGACCTCCGGGGCCGCCGACATGCCGACCACGTCGCCGTAGCCGGAGAGCCACGCCGCCTCGGCGGGCGTCTCGAACTGGGGGCCGCAGACGGCGACGTAGGTGGCCGCGCCAGCGAGCGCGTCCGCCCCGAGAGCGGCGGCCACGCGGCCGGCCGCCGCGACCCGACACACGGCCAGGCGCTCCGGCCGCTCGTCCTCCGGCGGCCGCTGCAGGTCGACGACCGCCGAGCAGACGGCGGCGCGGCCGACGGCGGCCCGGGGACGCAGCGCCCCGCAGGAGTTGGTGAGCAGGAGCCGGCGCACACCGCTGGAGGCCAGCGCCCGCACCGGCGCCTCGAGCTCCTCGTCGGACCGGCCCTCGTACCGGTGCGGCCGCCCGCAGGCGAACGCGAGACGGAGCTCGCCGCCGGCGCCGCCGGGCACGGCGGCGAGCCGCAGCACGTCGTCGTGTCCGGGCACGCCGCCGGCCGGCCAGCCGAGCGCGTCGTACGGGATCTCCTCCTCGACGCGCGCCCCGGCCGGCCGCTGCCAGAGGCCGGACCCGTACACCACGGCGGCGTGCGGCCGCCACGCGGCCAGGCGGCGCAGCGCTCCCTCCATCCCCGGATCCCTCACCCGATGACCCGGCCCGGGAGCGGCGGCTCCTCGCCGGTGAGGTGGACGAAGGCGGTCGCGCCGACGTCCTCCTGGGCGCCGTCGTAGCGGCCGGGGGCGAGGCCGAGGGCGAGGAGGGGCGAGTACTCGCGCGAATGGTCCGTGCTCGCGGTGGTCGGGTCGACGCCGTGGTCGGCGCAGAGCATGAGGACGTCCTCCCCGCCGAGCAGCGCCTCCCACTCCGCCAGCGCCGCGTCCACGGCGGCGAGCCCGGCGGCGAACCCCTCCACGTCGTTGCGGTGTCCCCACACCTGGTCGAAGTCGACGAGGTTGGCGAACAGCAGCCCGTGCTCCATCTCGCGCAGGTGGCGCGAGCACGCCGCCATGCCCGCCGCGTTGTCGGTGGTGTGGTCGTCCACGTCGACGCCGCGCTGCGCGAAGATCTCGCCGATCTTGCCGACTCCGACGACCGGGACGCCGCGCTCCTGCAGGAGGTCGAGGTACGTGGGCCCCGGGGGCGCCAGCGAGTAGTCGCGGCGGCGCGGCGTCCGTGCGTAGCGGCCGGAGACGCCGCTGAAGGGCCGCGCGATCACCCTGCCCACGGCGTGCGGTCCGCGCAGGATCCCGCGCGCCGCCTCGCACCACGCGTACAACTGCGCGACCGGCACCACGTCCTCGTGGCAGGCGACCTGGAACACGGAGTCGGCCGACGTGTACACGATCGGGCGGCCGGTGGCGACGTGCTCGTCGCCGAGCTGCTCGATGACGGCCGTCCCGGAGGCCGGCCGATTGCAGAGCACGCGCCGGCCCACGACCGCCTCGAACGGCTCGATCACCTCCGGCGGGAAGCCCTCGGGATACGTCGGGAAGGGCTCCTGCAGCACGACCCCCATGATCTCCCAGTGCCCGGTGGTGCTGTCCTTGCCGGCGCCGCGCTCGAGGAGGCGGCCGTAGGTCGCCTCGGGGCGCGGCGCCGCCAGCGGCAGCCCCACGATCTCGCCGAGGCCGAGCGCGGCGAGGTTCGGCAGCGGCACGCCGGTCCGCTCGATCACGTGCCGCAGCGTGTCCGAGCCCTCGTCGCCGTAGGCGGCGGCGTCCGGCAGCGCCCCGGCGCCGCAGCCGTCGAGCACGCACACGAACACCCGCGTCACGTTCCACCTCCCCGCTCTCTTCCGCGGTGCATCATTCCGCCTGCCGTCGCCGCCGCGCCCGCGGGTGGGTCTCGAGGAACACCTCGCGCAGATGCTCGACGGTCACGTGAGTGTACAGCTGGGTGGTCGCGACGTCGGCGTGACCGAGCATCTCCTGCACGCTGCGCAGGTCCGCGCCGGCGGCGAGGAGGTGGGTGGCGAACGAGTGCCGGAAGGTGTGGGCGCTGGCCGCGCCGAGCATGTCCGCCCGCCGCAGGACCTTGCGGAGGACGTAGTCGACGCCCTGACGGGTGAGCGGGCCGCCGCGGGCGTTGAGGATGAGCTCGGGGCGGCGGCGACCCCTAAGCAGGCGGCGCCGCCCGTCGGCGACGTAGCGGGAGACGGCTGCCGCCGCGGCCGAACCCATGGGCACGACGCGCTCCTTGTCGCCCTTGCCGACACAGCGCACCAGGCCGCCCTCCACGTCGACGTCGCCGTCGCGCAGACCGAGCAGCTCGCTGACGCGCAGCCCGCACCCGTACAGCAGCTCCAGGGCGGCGAGGTCGCGCTGGCCGAGGGGCCCGGCGGGGACCACCGCAGCGAGGACGGCCTCCACCTCCTCGACGCTGAGCACACGGGGCAGGTCCTGGCCGAGCCGGGGCGTGCGCAGCCGCGCCGTGGGGTCGTCCTCACGCACCCCCTCGCGCACGAGGTAGGCGTAGAGGCCGCGCACCGCCGCGGTGCGCCGCGCCACGCTGGCGCCGGCGCCGGCGCCGCCCGGCCCGGCGAACCAGGCGTGCACCTCGTCCGCCGTCGCCGTCCCCGGAACCGTGCCGGCGCCGGCGAGGAACGTCGTGAAGGCGGCGAGGTCGCGACCGTAGGCGGCCACCGTGTTGTCGCTGAGGCCGCGCTCGTAGCGCAGATGGTCGAGGAACTCGGCGATCCGCGGGTCGGCGGGCGCCGGGTCACGGGTGCCCCGGCGTCGACCGGTGTCCGCCCGCCCGCGGGCAGCGGCGCCGCCACCGGTCGGTCTCGGCTGATCGGCCATGACGCCGCTCCGCCGCCGCTACGCGGCGGCCCCGGCGGCCTGCACCACCGCCGCCGCCATGTCGGCCAGCCGGCCCAGCACGTCGAGGCTGATCCGCTCCCGGGTGGAGTGCGCGTGCTCGAACCCGACCCCGAGCGTGAGCGCCGGCAGGCCGGCGGCGTTGAAGACGTTGGCGTCCGATCCGCCGCCGCCCTCGACCAGGCGCGGCTCCAGGCCGGCCAGACCGGCGGCACGCGTCCCGACGGCCAGCAGCGGGCTGTCCGGCGCGTGCCGGTAGCCGCGGAACCCCTCCTGCAGGTCGAACTCGACGTCGACGCCCGCGGCCGTCGCGGCCGCCGCGGCCGCCTGCACTATCTCGTCCACCACGGTGGCGAGCTTCTGCCCATCGTGACTGCGCGCCTCACCGGAGATGCGGCAGCGCTCGGGGACGACGTTGGTGGCCGTGCCTCCCTGCACCAGCCCGATGTTGGCCGTCGTCTCGGCGTCGATGCGACCCAGCCGCATGGCGCCGATCGCGTGCGCCGCCGCGACGACGGCGCTGCGGCCCAGCTCGGGCGCCATCCCGGCGTGGGCCGACCGGCCCACGAACTCGGCCGCGACGACCTTCTGCGTCGGCGACGCGACGACGAGCGTCCCGGGCTCTCCGTCGCTGTCGAAGACGAACGCCCGGCGGGCCCTCAGCGCGTCCAGGTCCAGCGCCGCGGCGCCCAGGAGCCCGGCCTCCTCGCCGGCGGTGAACACCAGCTCCACGTCCATCGCCGGACGGTCCGCGACCAGCTCCCCGGCGAGCATCAGCAGCGTCGCCACGGCGGCCTTGTCGTCGGCGCCGAGCACGGTCGTTCCGTCGCTGCGCACCCAGCCGTCCACAACGCTCACCTGCGGCGGCCCCGCGACGGGCACCGTGTCGAGGTGGGCGCACAGGGCGACGGGCTCCGCCCTCCCCTCGCCCGGGATGCGCGCCACGAGGTTGCCGCAGCCGCAGCCGGTGACCGCGGCGCCGGCGTCCTCGATCACCTCGAGGCCGAGAGCGCCGAGGTACTCCGTCACGGCGTCGGCCACCTCGCGTTCGGACCCCGTCGGCGACGCGATGCCGGCCAGCCGCACGAAGAGCTCGACCAGCTCCGACGTCACGCCCGCTCGCACTCGTCCTCCAGCACGTCGTCACGCTCGCGACGCGCGCGCGCCGCAGCGCCCACGAACTCGCGGAAGAGCGGCGCCGGCCGCGTGGGCCGCGACTTGAACTCGGGGTGGAACTGGCAGGCGACGAACCAGGGGTGGTCGGCGAGCTCGCAGACCTCGACCAGGCGTCCGTCCGGCGTGGTGCCGCTGACGACGAGTCCCGCCGCCTCCAGCTGCGGGCGCAGGTCGTTGTTGACCTCGTACCGGTGACGGTGGCGCTCCCAGGCCTCGTCGGCGTCGTACGCGGCCTGCGCCCTGGTCCCGGGGACAAGCAGTACGCGGGACGCGCCGAGACGCATCGTGGCCCCCATCTCGTCGGCGTCCCTCTGTTCGGGCAGCAGGTCGATCACGGGGTGCGCCGTCTCAGGGTCGAACTCGGTGGAGTCGGCGTCCTCCATGCCGCACACGCCGCGCGCGAACTCGACGACGGCGCACTGCATGCCCAGACAGACGCCGAGGAACGGCACCTTGTTCTCGCGGCAGTAGCGGATCGCCTCGATCTTGCCCTCGATGCCGCGTTGCCCGAAGCCGCCGGGGACGACCACGCCGTCGGCGGTGCAGAGGCGCTCCGCCACGGTCTCGCGGGTGAGATCCTCGGAGTCGACCCAGCGCAGGTCGAGCTTGCGGCCGTGATGGATGGCCGAGTGCTTGAGCGCCTCCCACACGGAGAGATAGGCCTCGTGCAGTTGCACGTACTTGCCCACCAGGGCGATGGTGACGGGCTCGTCGCAGGCGTCGATGCGCTCGACCAGCGCCTCCCACTCGGTCAGGTCGGGCGGCCCCACCTCGAGCCCGAGCATGCGGACCACGAGGTCGTCCAGCTTCTCGGCGTGCATCCTGAGCGGGACGCGGTAGATGTCGTCGGCGTCGCTGGCGCAGACCACGGCCTCGGCGTCGACGTCGCAGAACAGGGCGATCTTCTCGCGGATCCCCTGCGAGAGCGGCTCTTCGGACCGGGCGACGATGATGTCCGGCTGGATACCGATCTCGCGCAGCTCGGCCACGGAGTGCTGCGTCGGCTTGGTCTTGAGCTCGCCCACGACCCCGATGACGGGGACCAGCGTGACGTGGACGTACAGGACGTTGCCGCGCCCCACGTCCTTGCGGAACTGGCGGATGGCCTCGAGGAACGGCAGGCTCTCGATGTCGCCCACCGTGCCGCCGATCTCGGTGATGAGCACGTCGGCCTCGGTCATCTTGGCCAGGCGGTGCACACGGCTCTTGATCTCGTTGGTGATGTGGGGGATGACCTGCACCGTGCCGCCGAGGTAGTCGCCGCGGCGCTCCTTGGTGATCACGCTGTTGTAGATGCCGCCGGTGGTGACGTTGGAGCCGCGGTGCACGAACTCGTCGAGGAAGCGCTCGTAATGGCCCAGGTCGAGGTCGGCCTCGGCCCCGTCCTCGGTGACGAACACCTCGCCGTGCTGGAACGGGCTCATGGTGCCGGGGTCGACGTTGATGTACGGGTCGAACTTCTGGCTCGCCACCTTGAGCCCGCGCTGCTTGAGGAGACGGCCGACCGACGCGGCGGTGATGCCCTTGCCGAGGCCGCTGACGACGCCGCCGGTGACGAAGATGTGTTTGGTCATGCCCGCCGAGCCTTCCTGGTGTCGACCCCGCCGGTGCGGATGCAGCCGCCGTCCAACGCTCCCGTCGCGCCCACCAGGAGGCGCGCCCGGAGCACGGCAGCACTGCACGAGACGAGCGGGGGATTTGGTGGGGCCGAGGCCGCGCCCGTTCGAGGATGACGGGCAGGCGCGTCGCTATGCCCGGCGAGCCCACGGATCACGCGCGCAAGTATACCATCGGACCCGGCCGCCGCAAGGAGTCCCGGGCCTCGGCGGCGGCCGGCGCGGGCGCTCAGGAGCCCGCCGCAGCTTTGGCCAGGAGGCTCTCGGCGTGGCTGCGCGCCGCGGCGTCGTCGGGCGCCGCGCCGAGCATGCGGCAGAGCTCGGCGAGGCGCGCCTCGCCCTCCACGCGGCGCACGACCGTCTCGGTGACGCCCTCGTCGGGGTCGCTCTCCTTGGCGATCGCGAACTGGCGGTCGGCGAACGCCGCCACCTGCGGCAGGTGGGTGATACAGAGCACCTGGCGGGTCGCGGCCAGGCGGCGCAGCCGCTCTCCGAGCGCCGCCGCGGTCACGCCGCCGATGCCGGCGTCCACCTCGTCGAAGATCAGGGTCTCGACGTCGTCCGCCAGCGTCACCAGGCCGCGGACGGCGAGCATCGCGCGGGAGAGCTCGCCGCCGGAGGCCGTCTCGCGCAGCGGCCGCGGCGGCACCCCCGGGTTGGCACCGAAGACGAACTCCACCTCGTCGGCGCCGGTGGGACCCAGCGCGTCCCAGCCGTCGTCGCGGCTCGTGACCTCGATGCGGAACGTCGCGTGCGGCAGGGCGAGGCTGCGCAGCTCCTCCTCGATCCGCGCCGCCACGCGCGGCGCGTGGCGGCGCCGCGCGGCGCCGAGCCGCTCTGCGGCGGCCACCGCCGCCGCCTGCGCCGCCATGGCGGCGGCCGCCAGCGACTCCTCGTCGGCGACGAAGCCCTCGAGCGCGGCGAGACGGGCCCGCGCCTCCTCGAGGTGGGCGAGCACCTCGTCGGCCGAGCCGCCGTACTTGCGCATCAGCTCGGTGAGCTTGTCGTGGCGCAGCTCGAGCGCGTCGCGGTGCGCCGCGTCCACGTCCAGCGTGTCGATGTAGTCGCGCAG
>JAAYBE010000063.1 GCA_012719015.1 Actinomycetota bacterium | reverse complement strand
GGCCGGCCGTCCTCCAGCGAGATGCCTGGTCCCGTGCGCCACCTGTCACCGTCCACGGCCGTCACGTGAACAGGGGGGACAGCAGAAGGACCGCGCTCAGGACGACGAGCGTCGCGGTGAATCCCCAAGCGATCACGTTGCGCACCCTGCCGTTGGTGTGCTCCCCCATGATGCGCGGGTCGTTGATCATCAGCAGCGTGAAAACGAGGATCAGCGGCAGCAGGACCCCGTTGAGCGACTGCGCGACGAGGATGACGTCGACCAGGGGCAGGCCGGGGATCATGGCCACGGCGGCGGGCACGAACATCAGGAACGTGATCAGCCCGTTGAACACCGGCGCCTCGCGGAAGGTATGGTCGAGGCCGCTCTCGAAGCCGAAGGCCTCGCAGACCACGTAAGCGGTGGCGAGCGGCAGCACGCCGGCGGCGAGGACGGAGACGCTCAGCAGCCCGATGCCGAAGAGATACCGGGCGGCCGCGCCGAGGAACGGGACCAGGGCCATGGCCGCCTCCTCGGCGGAGTGCACGACGACGCCGTCGCCGTACAGCGTCGCGGCGCAGGCGAGCACGATGAAGAAGTCGATCAGGGCCATGAAGACCGACCCGGCGTAGATCTCGTACTTCGTGTAGGCGAACCGCTTCCACGGCACCCTCTTGTCCACCACGGCGGCCTGGATGAAGAACTGCCCCCACGGGGTGAGCGTGGTCCCCACGGCGGCGACGGCGGTGAAGACCCAGATGGTGTCCCACGCGATGTACGGGCGCGTGGCGCCGTGGACGGCGGCCTCCCAGTCAGGGCCGGCCATCACCCCGGACACGACGTAGGTGAGCAGGACGAAGCCCAGCGCGAGGAGGACGCGCTCGACCTTGCGGTACGAGCCCCGTGTCACGAGCAGCCACACGGTGACGGCGACCACCGGCACCGCCACGTAGCTGGGCACGTGGAACAGGCTGCTCGCGGCGGCGACGCCGGAGAACTCGGCCACGGTGGTGCCGAAGTTGGCGATCAGGGTGGCGAGGATCGCGAGGGCCGTGACCTTGAGGCTGAAGTTCTCGCGGATGAGCCCCGCCAGGCCGCGTCCGGTGACCACGCCGACGCGGGCGTTCATCTCCTGCACGACGGCGAGGATGGGCGTGATCGCGACGAGCAGCCAGATCATGCTGTAGCCGTAGCGGGAGCCGATCACCGACCAGGTGGTGATGCCGCCGGCGTCGTTGCCGGCGTTGGCGGCGATGAAGCCCGGCCCCATCATCGCCAGGATCACCAGCAGCCGGCTGCGGCCGACCCGTCCGGCGAGACGCAGACTTACGCGGCGGGACGCCCGCGCCATCGAGGCCTCCTCAATGGAAGACCCTCGGCAGGCGCTTCTTCCACGCCAGCGGGAGCACCAGGTCGATGGCGTCGTCGATGGTGATGATCCCGTGCAGCACGTCCTCCTCGTCCACCACAGGGAGAGCCAGGAGGTTGTACTTGGCCATCACGTTGGCGATCTCCTCCTCGCTCGCGTCGGTGCGCACGGAGACGGGGTTCTCCGTCATGAAATCGCGCACCCTCCTGTCCGGGGGCGTCATGAGCAGGTCGCGCAGCGAGAACACCCCGCGCAGGTGGTCTGAGCGGTCGATCACGTAGATGGTGTACACGGTCTCGGCTTTGGCCTCCTGCTCGCGCAGGCGCTGGACGGCGCGCTCGGCCGTGTCGTCGAGGCGCGCCCAGGCGTAGTCCGGCGTCATGATGCCGCCGGCCGAGTGCTCCGGGTAGCTGAGCAGTTCGCGCATGTCGTCGGCGTCGTCCTTCTCCATCATGGCCAGGAAGCGTCGCCGCTTCTCCTCCGGAAGGTCGGCCAGCAGGTCGGCGGCGGCGTCCGGCGACATCTCGTTGAGGATCTCGCTGGCCTTCTCGTCCGGCAGGTCGAGGAGCAGCGAGGCCTGGTACGACGGATGCAGCTCCTCGAGCGTCTCCGCGGCGAGCTCGCCCTCGAGGACGCCGAACACGGCGGCGCGCTCCTCCGGCGACAGCTCGTGCACGAGGTCGGCGATGTCGGCCGGGTGCAGCAGCTCGAGCTTGGTCTGCGGTACGGCGAGCCGCACCGCGGCGTCGTCGGTCTGCTCGATGTCGACGTTCTTCCAGTCGATCAGGTGCGGCCGCGGCCGCCGCCCACGGGGGACGATGCGGTCGCCCACCTTGGCGAGCCCCACGCGGCGGAGGATGGCGTTGCTCGAGACGTCCACCGCCGCGACCTGCACCACGGGCCCGTTGCGGACGAGCTGGATGTCGTTGACGCGGATGACCTTGCGGCCCTCTGTGTCGACGAGCTGTTTGTCGAGGAAGGTGGCCGACAGATGCAGCTCCCCGGCGCCGAGCTCGCGGTCGGCGAGCGCCGCGGCGGGCACGTGCAGCAACGTGCCGGACTCCTCGAAGCTGGTCACGGCGTCCCACGGGGCGTATACGACCCTGCCACGACGCTTGATGCCGACCGCAGTCAGCACGGGGTAGGCCTGCCTCGTGTTCACCACCAGGTCATGGAGTGTCCCGGCTGGTTTGTTCTCGACGTCCCGCACCGGGCTGCCGAGCAGCTTGCTCAGATAGAACACAGGCCTCACCTCCCTTCCGTCGCCGACGGTCGCCAGACGTGCGTAGACCACTCCTCGCGGGGAGGCTCCGAGCGCGCACGCGGAGGGGGTGATCCTCACTCGTCGCAGCTTTGGCACAACACACCGTAGAGGTCAGGGCCTCAGCCGTTTCGGGCAAAACCTTGTGCCGGTAGTGCCTGTCCTACCCGTTGGCGTCTCTGGACGTTTCCGGGCAACGGCCTCTATGTGTGCCGGAGCCTCACCTAACGAGGAACGTCGCGTCTGACCGACGCCTGCTGAACGTACCGCCGCTTCCCGGCAGTGTCAAGGCGGGTGCGGTGCTATACTGGGCGGCGCCGAGGGCCGGCGCTGCGCGGCGCGCCGGCCTTCTCGCACGGGCCACTTCTGGAGGGCAGCCGTGATCATCACCGTCACGCCCAACGCCGCGGTCGACAAGACCCTCACCGTCCCCAACTTCGAGACCGGGTTCCGGCACCGCGCCAGCGAGAGTCTCACCCTCCCGGGCGGCAAGGGCGTCAACATCGCCCGCGCGCTCAAGACGCTCGGCGAGCCCGTCGTGGCGACCGGACTGGTCGGCGGACGCGCGGGCCAGCTCATCGTCGAGGGCCTGCAGCGCGAGAACATCCTCAACGACTTCGTGCACATCGCCGGAGAGTCGCGCACCTCGACCGCGGTGGTCGACCCCACCACGATGAAGCAGACCGAGGTCGTGGAGTACGGGCCCGTGGTCACCGAGGACGAGACCGCCGCCCTGCTCGACAAGATCGACTACCTCGCCCGCGGCGCCCGCTTCATCATCCTCGCCGGGTCGTTGCCGCGCAAGGTCTCGGAGGACTTCTACGCGACGGTGCTGGGCCGGATCCGCCGGCACCGCTGCTTCATGGCGCTGGACAGCGCCGGCGAGCCGCTGCGTCGCGGCGTGCGGGGGCGGCCTAGTCTCGTGGCGCCCAACCTCCGCGAGGCCGAGGACCTGGTCGGGCACGAGTTCCACGACGACCACGACCTGGTCGATGCCACGCGCATCGTGTGCGAGATGGGGGCGCGCAACAGCATCATCAAGACGCGGCACGGGTGCGTCGCCCGCTTCCAGGTGGGGCGCAAACAGCGCGTCTTCCGCGCCTCGGTGGTCCGGCTCGAGCACGTCGTCAGCACGGTCGGCTCGGGCGACGCCTTCCTGGCGGGGTTCGTGAGCGCGCGCTTCCGCAAATTGGACCTCGCCGAGTGCCTGCGGTACGGGCTGGCCGCCGGCGCCGCCAACACGCAGCGCTACGGCGCCGGCGTGCTCGACGCGGCGCTCGCGGACGAGCTCCTGGAGAGCGCGGAGGTCGAGGAGCTCAGCCCCGGGTCCTGATCACCGCCGGGCGGTCGTGCGATCGTGCCACGCCGGCCCGGCAGCGCGTTGACCGTGGGTTTTGCCGCTGGTAAAGTCGATCCACGTTGTCACCGCTGCCGGCGAGACACGATTCACGGAGTTCAGAGACCCGGGGACGTCCGTGCCCGGGTCTTTCTCATATCCCGCATCGCGCCCCTGTCAGGAGGATCGCATGGAAGTAGAGATCGGCCGTGGCAAGAAGGGCCGCCGGGCGTACGGGTTCGACGACATCGCCATCGTGCCCAGCCGGCGCACCCGTGACGCCCAGGACGTGGACATCACCTGGAAGCTCGGTCCGCACACCCTCGAGCTGCCGTGTCTCGCCTCGGCCATGGACGGCGTGGTCGACCCCGCCTTCGCCGTCACCATGGGCCGGCTGGGCGGCCTCGCCGTGCTCAATCTGGAGGGCGTCCAGACCCGCTACGAGGACGCCGACGAGCAACTGGACCGCATCGCCGCGCTCCCCACGGAGACGGCGACACGTGCCATGCAGGAGATCTACCGGGAGCCGATCAAGCCCGAGCTCATCGCGCGGCGCGTCAAGGAGATCAAGGAGGGCGGCGTGCTGGCCGCCGCCTCCCTGACGCCGCAGCGCGTGGAGGAGTTCTACCAGGTCGCGCTCGACGCCGGCCTCGACGTGCTGGTCGTCCAGGGCACCGTCGTCTCGGCCGAGCACGTCAGCGCCAGGACGGAGCCCCTCGACCTCAAGCGCTTCATCAGGGACTGTCCGGTGCCGGTCGTCGTCGGCGGCGTGGCGAGTTACGCGACCACCTTGCACCTGATGCGCACGGGGGCCGTGGGAGTGCTCGTCGGCGTCGGTCCGGGCCACGCCTGCACGACACGCGGCGTGCTCGGCATCGGCGTGCCCCAGGCGACGGCGATCGCCGACGCCGCGGCCGCGCGGGTGCAGCACCTGCTCGAGACCGGCGAATACTGCGACGTCATCGCCGACGGCGGCATGCGCACCGGCGGCGACGTGAGCAAGGCCATCGCCCTCGGCGCCGACGCCGTCATGATCGGTTCGCCGCTGGCGGCCGCCGACGAGGCGCCGGGCCGCGGCTACCACTGGGGCATGGCGACGTTCCATCCCGAGCTTCCGCGGGGCACCCGTGTCAAGGCGGGCCGCAAGGGCACGCTGCGCGAGATCCTGCTCGGCCCTGCGCACGAGAACGACGGGACCCGCAATCTGTTCGGCGCGCTGCGCACGAGCATGGCCACCTGTGGCTACGAGACGCTGAGCTCGTTCCAGAAGGCCGAGGTCATGGTCGCCCCCGCGCTGATGACCGAGGGCAAGAAGCTGCAGAAGGAGCAGGACGTCGGGATGGGCTGAGCCCGCCCGTGCGCAGATCGCCCGCTCCGGCCTGAGACCGTCGAGGAGGCGCAATGACAGAGGGTCCGCCACAGGTCAAGGGGTTCGACACCGTACTGGTCCTCGACTACGGGGCGCAGTACGGACAGCTCATCGCGCGCCGTGTGCGCGAGTGCCGGGTGTACTCGGAGCTGATCCCGCACGACGCGTCCCTCGACCGCATCAGGAGCTACGCTCCCAAGGGCATCATCCTGTCCGGCGGACCCATGGGCGTCTACGTCGACGACGCCCCGCGGGTCGACCCCGGCCTGTTCGAGCTCGGCATCCCGGTGCTCGGCATCTGCTACGGCGCGCAGAGCCTCGCCCTCGAGCTCGGCGGGACGGTGGCACGCACCGGGACCAGCGAGTTCGGCAAAACGACCCTCACGGTGCACAGGAAGGGCCTCATCCTCGAGAGCATGCGCTCCGAGGAGCAGTGCTGGATGAGCCATCGCGACAGCATCACGGCGGCCCCGCCGGGCTTCGAGGTGTTGGCTTCGACGCCGGGCGCCCCGGTCGCCGCCATGGAGGACCGGGAGCGCGGCTTCTACGCACTGCAGTTCCACCCCGAGGTGGTGCATACCCCGAGGGGCATGGACGTCCTGCGCAGCTTCCTCTACAAGGCCTGTGGGTGCGAACCCACCTTCACCCCTGACGCCGTGGTCGAGGAGGCCGTCCGCGGGATCCGCGCACAGGTCGGCGACGCGAAGGCCATCCTCGGCCTCTCCGGCGGGGTCGACTCGTCGGTCGCCGCCCTGCTCATGCACAGGGCCATCGGCGACCGCCTCACCTGCGTGTTCGTCGACCAGGGCATGATGCGCATGCGCGAGGCGGAACGTGTGATCGAGACCTTCTCGGGTACGTTCGGCATCCCGCTCGTCGCGGTCGACGCCAGCGACAGGTTCCTGGCCAGGCTGCACGGCGTCACCGACCCCGAGCAGAAGCGCAAGATCATCGGCGAGGAGTTCATCCGCTGCTTCGAGGAGCAGGCGCGCAAGCTCACCGACGCCAAGTTCCTGGTGCAAGGGACGCTCTACAGCGACGTCATCGAGAGCGGCACGCGACAGGCGGCCAAGATCAAGAGCCACCACAACGTGGGCGGCCTGCCGGAGAAGATGGACCTCGAGCTGGTCGAGCCGCTCCGCTGGCTGTTCAAGGACGAGGTCAGGGCAGTGGGCGAAGAACTGGGACTGCCGGAGCACATCGTCTGGCGCCAGCCGTTCCCGGGGCCGGGCCTCGGCATACGTATCATCGGCGAGATCACCCGTGAGCGCGTGGACGTGCTGCAGCGCGCCGACGCGATCGTGCAGGACGAGATCCGCAAGGCGGGGCTGTACCGCGAGCTCTGGCAGTGCTTCGCCATCCTGCCCGTGATCCGCAGTGTGGGCGTGCAGGGCGACGAGCGCACCTACGGCTATCCCATCGCGATCAGGGCCGTCACCAGTGACGACGCCATGACCGCCGACTGGGCCAAGCTCCCGTACGACCTGCTGGAGACACTGGCCTCACGCATCATCAACGAGGTGCCCGAGGTCAACCGCGTGGTTTACGACGTCTCGAGCAAGCCGCCCAGCACCATCGAGTGGGAGTAGCTGGCGTAGGCAAACCGCCTGACGGGCGCCGTCGTCCCGCTGCCGTGGGGTGTGCCGCCAGGCGCCCCACACTGTTGCGTGCGTAGGCAAACCGCCTGACGGACTCCGTCGTCCCGCTACCGTGGGGTGCGCCGCCAGGCGCCCCACACCGTAGTGCGCGCAGACGGTCCGCGGCGCGTGGCCCGCGCAACTTCCCCGGTATCGGGGTATCATCGCGGCACGCATGTTGTCGCGTCGCGCCCTCGTCTTCCTCGCTGCGGCCTGGATCCTCGTGAGCCTGTATCCGGATCCGGGACTCCTCGTGCGCAGCGTGCGCAACGCGGTCCGTCCGCGCATCCTGCCCGAGGCGGTGACCTCAATGGCGGCTGCCCTGCCGGACGACCCGCGCGTCGTCGAGGCGCACGTGGTGGGACGCCTCGTGCCGTACGCCTACGACTGGCAGTCGGCCGGAGTGCCGTGGTACTTCCCGACCACCGAAGAGGCGGTCGCCGCCGGGCGCGGCGACTGCGAGAGCCGGGCGTTGGTCCTGGCGAGCATCCTGACCGCGAAGGGCATCCCCAACGAACTGCGCCTGAGCCTCAACCACATCTGGGTGGATTACCCCGGCAAGCGGGCCACCGCGCAGGAGAACGCCGCGGTGCAGGTCGCCGGCGTCGAGGACGGGCGATTCTTCCTCCGCTGGCCGAGGGACTTCCACCTCGGGCGTGAGCTCTCGGACCAGCTGGCGATCTATTGGACGCCGGCGCCGGTGGGGCGGGTGGTGTCGCTCGTCGTCGGCCTGCTGCTCGTGGCGCTCTGGAACGCGTCCGTCCGGCTGATGAGCGCGGGCCGTGGAGCTCTGGATGACACTCGGGCCGCGGCCCCGCTCCACCGTCGCGCCGGTCGTTCGCCACGGTGTCGGCAGGCCGCAGCCGGAGGACGTCGGTGCGCCCTGGGCGCAACGGTTCGGCGCGCCGGCCGGCCTGCGATAGGCTCTGCCGGATCCGTCACGCCGGCTGAGGAGACGCGCCCATGAAGCCCGTGGACCTGCGCAGCGACACCGTCACGCGGCCGACCCCGGAGATGCGGGCGGCGATGCTCGAGGCGGAGGTCGGTGACGACGTACTCGGCGACGACCCCACGGTGCTCGCGTTGCAGGACGAGGCGGCACGCCTGCTCGGCAAGGCGGCCGCGCTCTACTTCCCTTCCGGCACGATGTGCAACCAGGCGGCGGTACGGGCGCTCACGGGGCGTGGCGACGAGGTGTTCCTTCACGCCCAGGCGCACATCGTCTTCTACGAACAGGGCGCGGCGTCGGCGCTGAGCCAGGTGCAGCTGCGGGTCTTCGACTCGCCGGACGGGACACTCGACCTCGAGAAGATGGAGGAGTACGTCCACACCGACGCCGACGTCCACTGGGCGCCGACCCGTCTCGTCTGTCTCGAGCAGACGC
This sequence comes from Actinomycetota bacterium, assembly GCA_012719015.1. Taxonomy (GTDB): domain Bacteria; phylum Actinomycetota; class Thermoleophilia; order UBA2241; family UBA2241; genus CAIXSE01. Next base: position 7,462 of record JAAYBE010000063.1, on the reverse strand, counting down.
ACAACCACTGCGGCGGTGCGGTCATCCCCATGGAGCACATCGCGGACGTGCGTGCCTTCTGCGACCGCCACGATCTGCGCATGCACCTCGACGGGGCCCGGCTGTTCAACGCCGTCGCGGCGACGGGCGTCAGCGCCGCCGAGTATGCGGCGCCCTTCGACACGGTGAGCATCTGCCTCTCCAAAGGGCTCGGGGCGCCGGTGGGCTCGGTGCTGGTCATGGACGCGGACGTGGTGCCGGCGGCGGCGCGCGCCCGAAAGGTGTTCGGCGGCGGCATGCGGCAGGCCGGCATCGTCGCAGCCGGCGGCCTCCACGCGCTACGGCATCACATCGCGCGTCTGGCCGACGACCACCGGCGCGCCCGTCGCCTCGCGCAGGGCCTCGCAGAGCTGCCCGGCCTCGAGATCGACCTCGCCGGCGTGCAGACCAACATGGTGTTCGCCGGCACACGGGGGGCCGGCGTGCCGGCCGCCGACCTCGTGCGACGTCTCGCCGCGCAGGGCGTGCTGTGTCTCGACGAGGCGCCGTGGTCGGTGCGCTTCGTCACGCATCTCGACGTCGACGACGACGACGTCGAGGCGGCGATCGCGGCCGTGGGGCGCACGCTCCACGCGGGCTGAGCGGAGCCGTCGCCTCTTGGCGGAGGCGGGCAGCCGGGGTAATCTAGTGTCCGGCCACCCGGGTGGGTGGCGCACTGAGCAAGGAGTTCCGCAAAGCGAGGCGTGAGGGGGGAGATGGTGAGCGCGAAGAGAGGTTCCCACGGAAGGCTGCGCTTCCCCTTCGAGGATCCCGTAGAGAGCCTGCCGGCCACGGCCCGCAAGATCCTGGCGGCCGCCACGACGCTGCTCTCGGAACGCGGCTACGAGGCGCTCACACTGGAGAACGTGGCCGCGGCGGCGGGCGTGAACAAGGCGTCCATCCGCTACAACTTCGGCAACAAGGCGGGCCTTGTCATGGCCGTGGTCGACGCCCTCATCCACGATGAGTGCCTGCTCCTCGCCGCCGGCACCGAGGCCCTGCCCGAGGAGGAGCGTCTGCACGCCGCCATGGTCGGCATCCGGCGCATGATCATCGACGCCGACTGGTTCCGCGGGTTCTTCGACATCCTGCCGCACGCGTTCCGCGACCCGGAGCTCCGCGACCGCCTCTCCACGCTCTACGTCTGGTGGTACAAACAGAACCTCAAAGCGCTCGGTCTTGCCACTCCCGGCGCCGAGGACAACGACATGCTCATGGGGCTGGCCGAACTGATCGCCGCCATTCCCGACGGCCTCTCCGTGCAGGCCGGTCTGAACCCGGAAGGGTTCGAGCTCACCCGGCCGCTCGCGACCCTGGAGTTCCTGCTGCGCAACTCCATGGCGCAGCTTGTCGAGATGGCGGCGGAGCAGGCGCAGGCCGCCGAGGCGTGCGCCTGATGCGAAGCACGGGTCCGGACCGGCGGGCGTCGACTCACGGGGCGGGCGGCGCGCCTCGCGCAGGTGCAGGGCGCGAGACGCGCCGGCACGCGCCCCGAGCTGGCCACCCTCTCCCACTGTGTGCACTTCCCGCTGCGGACCCGCGCAGACTGGCGGCGGACCGTGGGTGGCCCGGCACCACCAAGGTATCCACCCGGGTGGTCACACGTCACGGTAACGGGTGGCGGCGGCCGAGTCAAGGTCCTGCGACGCCGGATGATCCGACCTTGACAAACCGGGTCAAGCTCCTAAGCTTATCCACCCAGGTGGTTGGTCTCCGCGGCGGGCTGTCGACGTCGTCGGAGTGTCCGCATTCAGCGATCGTCGGAGGGGGTGGGCGATGAGCAAGACCGTCACACGCATGGGCGACGGCAGCAGTGTCGTGCGTTCGCGTGACGAGATCCGTCGCGAGGTCGTGGAGGGTTCGGAGGCGGCGGCGGTCAAGGCCAAGATCCCGGCGCTGGAGGAGAACGAGGTCGACTACTTGGTCGACATGTTCGCCTCGCCCATGCGCATGTGGAGCGTGGAGCGTGGTCACGAAGCGGTCATGACCAAGGACGGCGGGACAAACACGCTCATCTCCTCGCGCTTGTCGAGCGGCATAGCAGCGCCTATCGGGCGGGAGACGGCGGTGCGTCTCTTCGAGCGCGCCTTCGCCTTCGACTCCATGGAGGTCGGCCACATCGACTACTCGGTGAAGCCGAGCAAGTTCATCGTCAGCGTGGAGCAGGAGCATATGGAGCTGCTCCAGCACACCACCGTCTTCCCGCTGTTCTACGGCTTCATGCCCAACCTGGGCCTGTATTACCGGCCGGACGGCCAGTTCGAGAACCCGTCGGACCTGCTGCCGCTGGGCAAGATCGACGCGGCCCGCAGGACGCAGGAGGAGGCGCTGGAGGCCTGCCACGACGACGTGGTCTGGCAGAGCAGGATGTTCGCCGAGACCGGCGCCGACGCGATCAACTACGACACCGTGGCGTCCACCGGCGACGCGGAGTTCCTGGCGACTCTGCGGGCCACCAGGACCATCTCGTCCGAGACCGACATGCCGGTCGAGGTGAGCATGGCGGCCGAGATGGTGCTGGGCTTCCACGGGGAGCTCGAGTACGAGGGCACCCGGCTCGCCGGCCTCTGGCCGCACCAGCAGATGAAGCTGGTGGAGCGGGCCGGCGCGGCCATCTTCGGGCCGGTCGTCAACAACAACAGCAAGAAGTCCTGCGCCTGGAACGTCGCCCGGGCCGCGACCTTCGTCAAGGCCTGCACCGCCGAGGCCACGATCCCCATCCATCCCAACGTGGGCAACGGCGTCGGCGGGGTGCCGATGTTCGAGGTCTCGCCGCTCGACATGGTCAGCCGGGCCAGCGCGGCGATGATCGAGATCGGCAAGGCCGACGGGTTGTAGGTGGGCACCGGCGACCCCAACGGCATGGGCATGGCGCACGCGCTCGCCTCGTCGATGGGAGGCATCAAGACCGCGGGAGACCTCGTGGCCAGGATGCAACTCAGGAAGATGAGGCTCAACGAGGCCAAGCAGTACGTCGCCGAGAAGCTGGGCGTGAGCGTGCTGGACCTGTCCGATTCGACCGTCATGAGGACGGTGCGCGAGGAGCTCGACATCGGCGTCGTGACCGCGGTGCCGGGGCTGGCGAAGGGCCTGGAGGCCAAGGCGCGCATCGCCGACCTGCTCGATATCCGCATCAACAGCGTCGAGCGGCTCAAGGCCAAGACGGGCCTGGGCGCCGGCGCCCCGGCCTGAGTCAGAAGGGGGAAGCCAAGTGAAAGACCAGCTAAAGCAGGCCGTCATCGACGGCAACGGCGACATCGTCAACGCCCTCACCCAGGCGCTGCTCGCCGGCGGGTCCTCGGCCCGCGAGATCCTCGACGAGGCGCTGCTCCCCGGCATGGAGGTGGTCGGAGCGCGCATGCGCGAGGGCGACATGTTCATCCCCGAGGTGCTGCTCAGTGCCCGCGTCATGCAGGGTGCGCTCGACATCCTCAAGCCACACCTCGGCGAGGGCGCGGCGGCCGGCCTCGGCACGGTGGTCATCGGCACCGTCGAGGGCGACCTGCACGACATCGGCAAGAACCTCGTCGGCATGCTCATGCAGGGCGCCGGGTTCACGGTCGTCAACCTCGGCACCGGGGTGACCGCGGCCGACTTCGTGGCCGCGGCGCAGGAGCACTCGGCGCAGATCATCGGTATGAGCGCCCTGCTCACCACCACCCTGCCGCGCATGGCGGAGACCATCGCCGCCCTCAAGGACGCCGGTCTGCGTGACTCGGTCAAGGTGATGGTCGGCGGCGCCCCCGTCACCCAGGCCTACGCCGACGAGATCGGCGCCGACGGCTACGGCGCCAACGCCGGCATGGCCGTGGAGCGGGCCAAGGAGCTGGTGGGATAGCACGGAGTCGTGGCGGCCTGCGGAGGAATGGAGTACGCAGTTGACGGTGCGGACTGAGTGGCTCACGGGGGCCGAGCGCGAGGCAGTGTACGGGCAGGCCCTGACCCTCCTCGAGGAAGTGGGCATGAGGATGAAGGGCGCGGCCGTACTGGAGCGGCTGCGCGCGGCGGGAGCGGAGGTGGACGACGCGGGCACGGTGCGACTGCCCGCAGCGCTGGTCGAGCGGGCCGTCGCCGCCTGTCCGCGCGAGCTGCTGATGGCCGGCGAGACGCCGGAGCAGGACGTGCTGCTCGACGGCTCCCGGACGTTCTTCAACGTGAGCGGCTGTGCGGCCAAGACGCTCGACCAGGAGAGCGGCGTGGTGCGGCCCTCCACGCTCGACGACCTGCGCGACGGGACGGTCGTGCTCGACGCGACCCCCGAGCTGGACGTCGTGTGGACCTTCCTGACGGCGACCGACGTGCCGCTGGAGCGGCGCGAACTGGTCGAGTACTACACCTACCTCACCGAGACGTCCAAACCGGTGGTGTTCGTCGACTGTCCGGAGAGCACCGCCCACGTGCGCCGGATCTTCGAGATCGTCTCCGGCGATCTCGCGCGCTTCAAGGCGCGTCCGCGCCTGTCGCTGCTCTGCGCGGCGCGCTCGCCGCTGGAGGTCAACGGGCAGCTTCTCGACGTCGCCTGCGAGTTCGCCGCTCTCGGCGCGCCGGTCTGGGCCTACTCGATGCCCATCGCCGGCGCCACGGCGCCCGTCACCCCTGCCGGGACGCTGGCGCTGCTCTGGGCGGAGGTCCTGGGGGTGCTGACCGCGGTCCAGACCGCCGTCCCGGGGGCGCCGGTCCTCGCCTGCTGCGGACCGGGAATCCTCGACATGCACTCCACGGCGATGTCGCTGGGGAACCTCGAGAGCACGCTGATGGGGGCGGCCTCGGTCGAGATCGGACACCATCTGGGTCTCCCTGTCCACAACGCCGCACTCTCCACCGACGCCAAGCACCTCGGCCTGCAGGCCGGCTACGAGAAGGGTCTCAAGGTGATGGCGGCGGTGGCCACCGGCGTCGACATCTGCAGCGGCGGGTTCGGCTTCCTCGACTCGTCGAGCACCTTCAGCCTGCGCATGATCCCCGTCGACGCGGAGATCGCCGCGATGGCGACCCGCATCGCCCGGGGCATCGAGATCACGCCCGAGACCCTGATGGGCGGGTCCATCGCCGACGTCGGCATCGCGGGCGACTTCCTGCGCGAGAAGGAGACGCGCCGGCGCGTGCGCGCCGGAGAGCACTTCGTGCCGCGCATCGGCTCGCGTCTGCCCTTCGAGCAATGGATCGCCGCCGGCCGTACCGAGGCCGACATGGCGGACGACCTCGTCCGGGCCGCGCTGGCCGCCCGCGAGGAGCGCGGCCCCCGTCTGACGGACGACCAGCGGCGGGCCCTCGCCGAGGTCTGCGAGGTGACCATCACGGAATGAACTGACCACTCCGACCGACTTGTGACGAGAAAGGAGGGGCACCTGTGAGACGGAATCATCAGGCGGGGCGCGCGCGCCGCGAGGGCTGCGAGTTCCGCGTCCTCACCGACGACGACCTCGCCGACATCCACCTCGGGACCCTGGAGGTCCTCGAGCGCACGGGCGTGTTCGTCGAGGACGAAGAGGCGCGGGAGGTCTTCGCCGGGGCCGGGGCCAGGGTCGATGCGGACAAGAAGGTCGTCCGCATCCCGGGCCACGTCGTCGAGCAGGCCATCCGCACGGCGCCCAGCTCACTGCGTCTGGCCGGCCGCAACCCCAAGAACGACATCGTTCTCGAGGCCGGGCGCGTCGGATTCACGAACTTCGGTGAGGGCGTGCAGATCGTCGACCCGTACACCGGCGAGCTCAAAGTGCCCACCAAACAGGATGTGGCCGACACGGCCAGGATGGTGGACGCCCTCCCCAACGTCGATGTCTACGAGCGGGCCGTCGTGGCGGAGGATATCGACCAGCGCGTCGTGCACCTGCACCAGTACGAGGCGTGGACGACGAACACGTCCAAGCACGGCTTCATGGGCTCGGGCAACGGCTTCCTCTCGCGGAAGCTGGCTGAGATGGCGGCCGTGATCGCCGGAGGGCGCGACAAGCTGAGGGAGCGTCCGCTCATCTCGTTCATCACCTGCCCGGTCAGCCCGCTCAAGCTGGTCCAGGACACGTGCGAGATCATCATGACGGCGGCCCGCGAACACCTCGCCGTCAACATCCTCTCGATGGCGATGGCGGGCGGCTCCTCGCCGGTGACGCTGGCCGGGACGCTCGTCACCCACAACGCCGAGGTGCTGGCCGGCCTGACCCTGTCCCAGCTCACGCGGCCCGGCGCGGCCGTCGTCTACGGCAGCTCGACGACGGCCATGGACCTGCGGCTGGCTTCGGCCAGCGTCGGTTCGCCGGAGTGCGCGCTCATCAGCGCCGCCGTCGCCCAGATCGCCCGCTTCTACCTGCTGCCCAGCTGGGTGGCGGGTGCGTAGGGCGACACCAAGGTGGTCGATGCCCAGTCTGGCCACGAGAAGACCCTGACCGGCCTGTTGCCGGCGTTGGCAGGCGCCAACCTGATCTACGGTCTGGGGATGATCGAGTCGGGCATGACCTTCGACTTCGGCCAGCTCGTCATGGACGACGAGTTCGCCGGCATGATGAAGCAGTGCGTCCGGGGCATCCGCGTGGACGACGAGGCGCTCGCCATCGACGTCATCGACGACATCGGTCCCTTCAAGGACTTCCTCAGCCACGACCACACCATGGCCCACATGCGCGAGCAGTCGCAGCCCGCGATGATCGACCGTCGCGTCCGGGAGGACTGGAGCGCGAGCGGTTCGCTGACCATCCAGGACCGCGCTCTCGCCAAGGCCCGCAAGATCCTCGAGACCCACGAGCCCGACCCGTTGCCTGACGGCGTCGCCGAGGAGCTGGCGGCGATCATCCGCGGGGCCGAGCGCGAGCTGGGCATCTGATGAAGGTGAACGGCGAGAGAGGCGCCCCGGCGCCGCCCGGATTCCCCGGGACCGCCGTCGGCGACCCTGAGAGCAGGGAGGAGGATGCCGCATGAGTACCATCTGGACGCGGATGGGCGACGGCGCCGCCGTCGAGATGACCGCGGAAGAGGTGCGTGCGGACATGGTCGCGGGCTCTGAGGACGCGGCCAAGAAGGGCAAGATCCCGACGCTCGAGAAGCACGAGTACGACTACCTCTTCGAGATGTTCGCGAGCCCCACGCGCATCTGGGGGGTCGAACGGGGCCACGAGGCCATCCTGACCAAGGACGGATCCACCAACTCGCTGTACTCCGCCCAGCTCTCCTCGGGCGTGGGGCTGCCGCTCAGTCGCGAGCAGTGCTTCCGGACCTTCGAGCGCGCGTTCAGCTTCGACACCATGGAGATCGGCCACACCGACTACTCCGTCAAGCCAGTCAAGCCCATCGTCGCCCTCGAACAGACCCACGTCGAGGCCGTGCTCCACAACTGCATCATCCCGGTCTACTACGGCTTCATGCCGAACCTGGGCCTCTACTTCCGGCCGGACGGGCCGTTCCCCAACCCGTCCGACCTGCTTCCCAAGGGGCAGATCGCCGAGGCGCGGGC
>JAAYBE010000413.1 GCA_012719015.1 Actinomycetota bacterium | reverse complement strand
GCGTCGCGCTCGCCTGGGTGGGAGAGCACGAGGCCGGGCGGGGCGCCTTCGACGCGGCCTCCGTCCTTGCGGGGCGCGACGGGCTGCTCACGGACGCGGTGGGACTCGGCCTCACCGTCAGCTACGCGGACTGCCTGCCGGTGGTGATCGTCGCGGAAGGGACCATGGGGCGCGCACTGGCGACGGTCCACGCCGGCTGGCGCGGCCTGCTCGCCGGCATCGTCGGCGCAGCGACAGAGCGGCTCGGCAGAGACCGCCGCCTGCTCGCCGCCGCCGTCGGGCCCAGCATCGGCCCGCGTCGCTTCCGGGTGGATGACGCCCTGCGACGCCGCTTCGAGGCGCGCTTCCCCGGATGCGGCACGCGAGCCGGCGCCGTCGACCTCTGGCACTGCGCCCGCGCGGACCTCGAGCGTGCCGGCGTGCCGCCGGCGGCGGTCTCGGTCGCCGAAGTCTGCACCGCCTCCGACGCCCGTTTCTTCTCGCATCGCCGCGAGCGGGGGGCGACGGGGCGGCATCTGGCGATAGCATGGCGGCAGGAAGCATGAGGCGGCTCCAGAAGTAGCCAGCGCGACCGGCCGGCGTTGTGAGCGGGCCGGAGTCGCGCCGCCGCGGAGCGCCGCCGAGGAGGCAGCAGTGGTCAGACAGTTCATCCCCGACGCCGAAAAGGTCCGCGAACAGCTCGCGGAGGTCGAGGACCGGGTCGCCGACGCCGCCCGGGTAGCCGGTCGCGACCCGGGCGACGTCCGTGTGCTCGTGGCGACCAAGTACGTGTCCGCCGAGCATCTCGGCGCGTTGCACGAAGCCGGCGTGCGCCTCATCGGCGAGAACCGGGCCCAGGACCTCGTCGCCAAGCACGAGCTCCACGGCGAGGCGTTCGACTGGCACTTCATCGGCCATCTGCAGAGCCGCAAGACAAGGCTCGTGCTGCCCCTCGTGAGCCTCATCCACTCCGTGGGCAGCCTGAGCGTCGTGGGAGAGATCGAGAAGCGGGCCGCGCAGGTCACCGACGTGCTGCTCGAAGTGAACATCGGCGGCGAGGCGAGCAAGAGCGGCGTGGCGCTCACGGAGGTCGACCGCTTCCTCGAGGCTGCGGCGGCATACCCCAAGGTCCGGTTCACCGGCCTCATGTGCATGCCGCCCCTGTTCGACGACGCCGAGGACGCACGCCCGTTCTTCTCCCGCACGCGCGAGCTCGCGGAACGGCTTTCGACGACATGGAGTGGGACATATACTTTCGAGCAGCTGTCGATGGGCACGAGCGCCGACTACGAGGTGGCGGTCCGCGAAGGGGCGACCATCATCCGTGTGGGGAGCGTGCTCTTCTGATCCCGGGAGGGACCTCATGGGCATAGGCGAGTGGTGGCACAAGACGGCCGTCTACTTCGGCATCGCCGATGACGAGGACGACTACGACGAGGATGAGACGCTCGCCCCTCAGGAAGAGCTGGAGCGCTCCTACCAGGAGCGCCCGAACGTCCGCAAGCTGAACAGCGGGCGCAGCCGCAGCGACTACGACGACATCTTCACCGACGAGCCGCGCCGCCGCTCGTCATCCGTGGCGCCGCAAGCGCCCGTGCGCGCCCTCGAGCCGCGACGCCCCACGCGTGTCGAGGTCCACCTCGTCGTCCCCAAGAACTTCAACGACGCCCAGCAGGTCGCCGACAAGTTCAAGGTCGACGTCCCGGTGATCCTCAACCTGCAGGGCTCGGACACCGAGCTGGCCAAGCGGTTGATCGACTTCTGCAGCGGCCTGACCTACGCGCTCGAGGGCGGCATGCAGCGTGTGGGCGAGAAGATCTTCCTGCTGACTCCCCGCAACGTCGAGGTCTCGGCGGAGGAGCGCGCGCGGCTCATGGAGAAAGGCTTCTTCAACCAGTTCTGATCCGCGGCGCCGCGCTCCTGCGCGGCGGGACCCCGGCGCCGCCCACCGCGAGGCTGCCATGGACGTGGGATTCATCGGGGCGGGACACATCGCCCGCGCGCTCGG
>JAAYBE010000062.1 GCA_012719015.1 Actinomycetota bacterium | reverse complement strand
GCCGCCATGGAGAGCGAGTCGGTGACGATCACGGTCTCGTCGCCCACCCGGGAGCGCAGGTACCGCATGGCGTTGCGCGAGAGGCTCGCCGGCGTCCTGTCCCCGGTGAGCCCCTTGGAGCGCAGGTGACCGACCATCACCAGCGGGACGCCGGCGGCGAAGGCCTGCTCGAACGGGACCATGTCCCTCCTGCGCAGCACCGACAGCGAGGGGACGCGGGCGACGCCGGTATGCGTGTCGGCGGCCCAGCCGTGGCCGGGCCAGTGCTTGACGGTCGTGAGGACGCGCGACCTCCGCATGCCGGTCACCCAGGCGACGACCCGGCTGCCCACCGCCTCGGGACGCGAGGAGAAGCAGCGGTCGAGCGAGCTCATGTAGCGGCCGGGGACGTCGAGGTCGGCGACCGGCCCGAACACCACCGAGACGTGCAGCTTGCGCAGGCGGGCGCCGTAGTCCCGGGCCGTGGCCCTGTTCCTGGAGACGCTCCAGCGACCCATCACCCGCGCCGACGGCAACGGGTAGATGACGTAGCGCAGCCGCTGGACCTGGCCACCCTCCTCGTCGCTGGCGATGAACGGCTTGACGCCGCCGGGCGCCGGCTTGAGGATCGTGGCCAGGTCCCTGCCGATGCTGCCGCGGGCCCCGCCCCCGAGGATGACGATTCCGCCGACGCCCATCCTGGCGAAGCGGCGACCGGCGAGCGGCCGACTCGCCGGCACGCTGCAGAACACGAGCTGCGCAGCCAGACGGCGGGCGCCCCAGGCGGCGAGCTCCGAGGGCGCGCCCGGACCGGACGACGGCGCCGGCGAGGCGGCCGCGACGCCGGCCGTGACCGCCGTGGCGGCGATCGGCTCCTTCGCCGCGTCGGCGGCCCGCCCGGAGGCGCAGCCCGGCGCGCCGGCCGCCGCGAGCGCGGCGGCCGCGAGACTCACCAGGGTGATGATGCACCGGCATCGTCCCATGCCGGTCGACGGTACCATCCCGCCGCGCCGCAGGCCAGAACGCCGCCGGGGTGCGAGAGACGGACACGTGGGCTACCCTCGTGGGGCCGGCGCCGAGGATGGCCGCCGCGCCGCGGGTCACGGGAGGGACGGGCCACGACGCCACGCACGGACAGAGAGTCCCCGGGCGCCTCCGGGACGTGCTCGCTCCAGCCCGGGGTCACGAGTCCACACGACGCACGCGCGAGAGGATGACGGACTTCTCCTCCCGAACGCCCGAAGAGACGCAGGAGACCCGGCCGTCATCCGCCGCGCGCCGGCCGCGGGCTGAACGACGGGCGCGGCTGCGCCGGCAGCGGCTGCTCGTGGTCGCAGCCGCCGGCGGCGTCCTCATCGTGGTCCTCATCCTGCTGTTCACGGTCGGCCCGCTCGGCTCACACCTGGACCGGCCCGGGGACCCTCCGCTCGGCTACCTGCGCGACCCTCTCGGCGGCCGGCGCTACGCGGTCACGGCGTGGACGCTCGGTGACGCCGCCTCGCTCGAGGCCGCCGCAGCAGCCGGAGCCGTCGACCAGATCGACTTCGACTGGTATCACACGCAGCCGGACGGCAGCGTCACCGCACAGCACGAGGACCCTGGCCTCGTGGCCGCGGCGCGACGGCACGACCTCAACCTCTTCGCCACGGTGACCAACTCCACGGACTCGGCGAGCCCCTTCGACCGCGAGCTGGCGGCGGCCGTATTGGCTTCGCCGGAGCGCCGCCGCCGCTTCGTGGACGACCTCCTCACCCTCGTCCGCGACATGGGGTACGACGGCGTCGACCTCGACTGGGAGGAGCTCCGGCCGGCCGACCGCGACGCGTTCTCCGGGCTCGTCGAGGAGCTCGCCGACGCGCTGCACGCCGAGGGACGCTTCCTCTCCATCGCGGTGATGCCCAAGACCTCGGAACCCGGCGAGTGGGACAATCAGAGGTACACCGACTGGAGCCGGCTCGGCGAGGCGGTGGACCAGTTCAAGATCATGACCTACGGCTACCACGGGCCCTGGGGCGCCCCCGGCCCGCAGGCGCCGCTGGAGTGGACCCACCGCGTGCTCGCCCACGCCGAGCGGACCGTGGAGCCGGCCAAGGTCTTCATGGGCCTGCCCTTCTTCGGGTTCGACTGGCACGACGGTTCGGTCGCGACCGCCTCGGCGCACCGGGCCGCAGCCCTGGCCGAGCGGCATGGAGCACGCGTGGATCGCGACCCCGGCTCGCAGGAGGCGACCATGACCTTCACCGGCGAGGACGGGGAGACGCACACCGTCTTCTTCCAGGACGGCGACGCCGTCGCCGCCAAGCTGGACGCGCTGCGGGCCGAGCATCCCGACATCGCCGGCGTCAGCATCTGGGTCATGGGCCAGGAGGCCTCCGGCTTCTGGCCCCTGATCACACGCAAGCTGCGCTGACGGTC
>JAAYBE010000412.1 GCA_012719015.1 Actinomycetota bacterium | reverse complement strand
GGTCGCCGGACTCGATGGGCGCGACCAGCTCGCGGTAGATGGGGTGTCCGGCCGGCGCGGCCGCGGCGAGCGGGCGCGGCCGTCGGCTCAGCAGCGGGAGGCTCACGGCGCCGCCTCCCGTGACGGGTCCGCCGGTCCGCCCGCCGGCGACGCCGTGGCGCACCAGTCGCCGAAGGCGGCCGCGAACGCGTCGTGCATCGCCGCGTCCGCCTCGGTCGTGAACCGCTCGAACCGCTGCAGCAGATCGCGACCGGCCGGAGTGAGCGAGGTGCCGCCTCCGGCCGCGCCGCCCACGCGGCGTTCGACCAGGACGAGGCCGAGATGCTCTTCGGTCTCGCGCAGCAGGTGCCAAGCCTTGCTGTACGACATCCGCATCAGCCTCGCGGCGGTCTGCAACGACCCCGTCCCCTCGATGTGACGCAGGAGTCCGTCTGTGCCGGGTCCGAACATGCGGACTCCGTCGGCGTGGAGCCAGATGCGGCGACCCGGCAGGACCGACCCCACACCCGGACCGGTGGGCAGCGAACGCAGGCTTCGGCGATGGACGGCGCGGTGGCCCCCGCGGGCGGGGTGTCCCGACGGCGGCCCGTCCGCGTTCACCGGACCCATGACGACCTCCCGGGAGAATCGACGACGGCGATATACGCGCAAAACTATAGCGGTTCGCGCCGGGCCGCCGCAATGGTCTGCAACGACGGCAAGGGCAGCAAGACCCGGGGCGACCCCTCAGACGCGGAGCGCCGCCGTCAGCGGTCGTTCAAGCACGGCCTCCACGCGCGCCTGGACGCGGCGCGCCTCCTCGAGGCGGGCGCGGACGCCGGTGAGAGCCCCGGGATCGCCGGTGAAACGCTCCGCGCGCGCCGCGAAACGCGCCTCCAGGCCGACGATCCGGTCGCCCAGTACGAGCTTGTCGGCGAGGAAGACGACCTGCGCCTCGTCGAGGTCGTCGCGCTCGCCGTCGCCGAGCCGCATGTGCCGGAGCACCAGAGGCGCCACCCGTCGGTACCCGAGGCCCTCGAGCAGTCTCGCCCCCACCTCCCAGTGTCGCGGCTCCTCGCGGGCGATGTCGTGCAGCAGCGCGGCGGCCGTCACCAGCGGCACACACAGGCACTGCCCACGCTCGTTGAGCGCCGCCGCGAGCGCGCCCGCGACCGCCGCCACGGCCAGGGAGTGAGCCACGCGATCCGGTGAGGCGCCCGCCTCATCGAGCAGGTCGAGACAGCGCCGCTCGGACGGGAGGTCCTCTCCGGCCGCCAGATCGCGCAGCCGCTCGAGGTCCTCCCGCAGGTCGGCATCGTGAGCCACGCCGGGGTCGTCGACCGCCACCTCGAGCGCCGGCTCCTGCCGCCCGGCGAGGAGCGCGCGCAGACCTCCCGGAGGATCGGCAGCGAGGATCTCCTCGCGCAGCGCGGGCCCGAGCAGCGGCGGATGACCGGGGCGACCCTCGAAGACGGGCACCGTCATCCCGGCGTCGGCGGCCGCCCCGGCCCTCGCCAGCTTCCCGAGCGTCTCCGGACGCACCAGCGGACAGTCCACCGGCAGCAGGAAGAAACGCCTCCCGGCGCCGACGGCGGCCACGCCCGCCTGCACCGAGGTGTACATGCCGCGATCGAAGCGTGGATTGGCCACCGGCCTCGCCCCGAGCAGGCCGGCCGCCGCCGCGACCTCACCGCCGCGGTGGCCGGTCACCACCACCACGTCCTCGACGCCGATCGCGGCGAACGCGGCGACCGCGCGGGCGAGCAGGGTCCGCCCGCCCAGGTCGGCGAGCGGCTTGAATCCGCCCATGCGCGACGAACGGCCGGCCGCCAGGACGATCGCCGACGTCCCGGTCATGCGTCAGGCGGACCTGCCGGCGCGCACCTGGATCATCTCGGCCACGATACTCACGGCCAGCTCCGCCGGCGTCTCGGCGCCGATGTCGAGTCCGATGGGGGAGTGGACGCGGCTGAGCGCACCCTCGTCGATGCCCTCCTCGCGCAATGCGGCGATCATGCGCGTCCTCTTGCTGCGGCTGGCCATGAGGCCGATGT
>JAAYBE010000061.1 GCA_012719015.1 Actinomycetota bacterium | reverse complement strand
TCGGCCGGCTTCCGGCTCCCGCCGGACCTCCGGAGCCGCTCAGATGAACAGGTTGACGTTGGCCTCGTCCGCCTCGCCGAGGTAGGCGGCGACTCCGGCGTAGTCGAGGCCGTCGATCATCTCCTCCTTGGTGAAGCCGAGGATGTCCATGCTGAGCGTACAGGCGACGAACTTGACGTCGTTCTCGCGGGCCGAGGCGAAGAGCTCCTCCAGCGACATGCCGCCGGCGGCCTTGCAGGCCTTGCGCATCATCGGGGCGCCGATGCCGGCCATGTTCATCTTCGACAGGCCCAGCTTCCGGGTGCCCTTCGGCATCATGCCGCCGAACATCTTCTGGAGCGTGCTCTTCCCGTTCGACTGGACCTTCTCGGGCTTGCGCAGGATGTTGAGGCCCCAGAACGTGCAGAAGATCGTGACGTCGTCGCCCATGGCCGCGGCGCCGTTGGCGATGATCAGCGCCGCCATGACGCGGTCGAAGTCGCCGCTGAACAGGATGATGGTCTTCTTGGTGGTGTCCACTCCAACTCCTCCCGTGCCGTCAGATCATGCCGTCCGAGGCCGCCCGTCAGGACGCGAACGCCTCGCGCAGGTACTCGGAGATGTCTCTGAAGCGCATCGTCGACCCTGCCGCGCTGCTCAGGTTGACGAAGCACATCGGACACATCGTGACCGCCTCGTCGCCGGCCGCGCGCAGCTGCGCGACGCGCTTCTCGGCGTTGGCTGCCGCCTTGGCCGGGTAGAGCGACTCGACGGGGCCGCCGCAGCACCACGTCTGGCGGCCGGCGTTCTCCGGGTCCCTCAGCGTGAGCCCGGCGGCCGCCAGCAGGGTCCTGGGCTCGTCGACGACGCCTTCGTAGCGGGCGAAGACGCACGAGTCGTGCACCACGACCTCGCCGTCGATCGGCCGCACGCGATGACCGTTGCCGGCGACGCCCTTCTCAGTGAGGACCTCGAGGTAGCTCGAGACCCCGATGTCGTACCCCTCGAGGATCCTGGGGTAGACGCTGCGCAGCATGGTCGTCGTATGGGGGTCGATGGTGATCACCTGCTTGACGCCGTGCTTTCTGAACGCCGCGAGCACCTTCGCGGCGTGCTCGGCCACGATCTCATCCAGGCCCAGGTCGTAGGCCAGGGCGCCCGAGTAGAGGTCGTCCTCGTAGAGGGCGCCGAAGCGGACGCCGGCCCTGCGCAGCAGGTGCACGACGTCGATCGGCACCCGGTCGTAGACGGCACGCTCCGCGGCCGAGGGCCGTGCCATGAACGCCGAGATGTTGACCAGGCGGTTGACCCTGCGACCGAGCTTCGTGTAGCTGCCCATCCACGAGTCGCCCAGTCTGTCCACGGCCCGCACCAGGCCCTCGATGTACGGGATGAGCTGGTACATCATCCCGGTGTAGAGGACGGTCTCGCCGCCGCGCGGGAGTCCGAGCCCCTCGGTCCATCTGGTCGTCACCTTGGAGGACAGCGGGAGGACCGACTTCCGCAGGCGCAGATTGTCGCCCAGGATGCCGATCACGTCTGCGGTCGCGAGAGGCATCGTCATCCCTCCCCGAGGCCGAATCCGGTGCGCACGATGTGGTGCCGCAGCGTGCGTACGTTCTCGGCGATGTGCACGCCGGCCGGGCAGTTCTCCTCGCACATCCTGCAGAGCAGGCAGGAGAAGACGCGCTCCGTCTCCGCCCTGACCTTGTCTTCCATGCCGAGCAGCACGTAGCGGAAGAGCCTGCGCACCTCCACGTCGACGCCCATGGGGCAGATGGCGGAGCACACCCCGCAGTTCATGCAGGCGTCGGCGTCGAACCCGTCGGAGCGCGCGAGCTCGTCGGCCAGCCCGGGGTTCACGAGAGCCGTCATGAGCCCTCCCTCTCCACCACCTGGTACCGGTAGTAACCGTCGTCGTCGACTTCCTTGATCTCCGCGACCCAGCCGTACTTGCGCAGGCCCATGACCCAGAACATCACCTCGTGGGTCGGGCGCTCGACGGCGGCCGCGATCTCGGGCACAGTCATCGGCCCGCCGGCGAGCACCTCGAGGATGCGCCGGCGCATGACCTGCTCGTCGCGGACGACCTCGCGCACGTCGCGCCGGCCGGGGACGGCGTCCCGGGTCACGGGACGCCTGGTCTCGGTGGCCTGCGTCATGAGCAGCTCACCTCCATCATGCCGTCGATCATCGATTTGATCTGGGCGTCGGTGTAGCCGAGCAGGTCCGTGGCGTCCTCGGGGCAGACCGGCACACACCCGCCGCAGCCCTTGCACGCCGTCTTGACGACCTGGGCCACCTGCCTGCCGTCCAGCTCGACCTGCTCGATGGCGTCGTAGGGGCACGCCGCTCGGCACTTGCCACACCAGGTGCAGAGGTCGGCGTAGACGGTGGCGACCATGGGGTCGAGCTCGGCGTAGCCGCGCTTGAGCATGGCGCCGCTCTGCGTGACCGCCGCCAGGCCGGCGGCGACCGCCTCGGACGATGTCTTGGGCGCCTGGCAGGCGCCGCAGATGAGCACGCCGTCGACGATGGTCTCGACCGGCCTCAGCTTGGGATGGATCTCGTTGTAGAAGCCGTCGTTGCCCACCGGGAGCTTGAGGACGCTCACCAGCTCGGCGTTGTCGCGCGGCACCATGCCGGTGACGAGCACCACGAGGTCTGCCGGGATGGCGATCTCCTCATCACCAGTGAGCAGGTCCCTGGTCGTGACCTTGAGGCCGCCGGAGGAGAGCTTCTCCACCGCCGGCGGTTCGTCGTCGGGCACGCGCAGGTAGAGCGAGCCGTTCTCGCGCGAGGCGCTCCACAGCAGCTCGTACTTGCCGTAGGTCCGCATGTCCCGGTAGAGGTGGTACTGGCGGAGGTCGCCGGCGAGCTTCTGGGCCTCGAGCGCGGTGTGCACCGCGGACGTGCAGCAGTAGCGCGAGCAGTACGTGTGCGCGCCTTCGAGGCTCTCGTCCTGGCGGCTGCCGACGCAGTAGATGTAGGCGACGGTCTTGACCGGCCTGCCCTTGTACTGGAGCAGGCCGGGAGCCTCGTCCACCATCTTCTTGAACTCAGGCAGCGTCACCACGCCGTCCAGGCCGTAGCCGAACTCGCCGGCGGCCGGCTCGTAGTCGTCGAAGCCTGTGGCCACGACGATCGACCCGACGTCCACCTGGATGGTCTCGAGCTTGTCGCCGTCATGGATGGCGATGGTCGCCTGGTTGTTGCCGAAGCTGCCGCTCTTGGCCATCAGCTCGGCATTGGTGAACACCGTGATCGCCGGGTTGGCGCGGACCTTCTCCTCGAGCGTGGCGACCAGGTCCGAGCCCTTGCGGTCGTTAGGGAACATGGGTCCGTAGCCGGCCACATGCCCGCCGAGCCGGGCCTCCTTCTCCACCAGGAAGACGGTGAGGCCGAGTTCCGCCAGCCCGAGAGCCGCACGAAGGCCGGCGATGCCGCCGCCGACCACGAGGCTCTTGGGCGTCGTCTCGACGACGATCGGCTCCAGTGGCTCGGTGAGGCGAGTCCGATTGATGCCGGCCCGCACCAGGCGGGTGGCCTTCTCGGTCGCGCCGGTCTTGTCGTCGGTGTGCGTCCACGAGCACTGCTCGCGCACGTTCACCTGGGTGTACTGGAACGGGTTCATGCCCGCGCGCTTGGCCACGTCACGGAAGGTGACCGTGTGCAGCTTGGGTGAGCAGGAGGCGACGACGAGCGCGTCGAGTCCCTGTTCCTGCGCGTCCTGGACGATCTCCTGCTGGGTCGCATCGGAGCAGGTGAACATGGCGGAGCGGGCGATCACGACGTCGTCGTCGCCCTTGATCTCCTCGACGACCTTGTCGACGTCGACGTAGTCGCCGATGTTGCCGCCGCATTGGCAGACGTACACGCCGATCCTACGGCCGCTCATGAAGGCACCTTCGCTTTCGCCTCGTCCGCCACTCGTGCGCGCTCGAGGTGAGCGGCCGCCTGCGCGACCGCGGCGCCGGCGTGGAGGATGGAGTCGGGGATGTCCTTGGCGCCCGCGGCCGCGCCGGCGACGAACACGCCGGGCAGATTGGTGCGGCCGGGGTCGAGGTCCTCGTCGACTTCGCCGACGTAGTAGTGATCGTCGAGGGCGAGCGCGTCGCCGTTGCCGGCGAACAGCTCGGCGACGCCCCGGCTCGGCTGGACGCCGACGGCGAGCACGACCAGGTCGTGTTCTGCTTCCGCGAGCGCGCCGCCGTTCTCGATGTCCTCGTAACGCAGGGTGAGGTTGCCCTCCTCCGTCTCGGTGATGCCCGAGACGCGGCCCTTGACGAAGTTGCAGCCCATGTCCCTGGCCTGCTGGTAGAACTCGTCGTACCCCTTGCCGACCGAGCGCACGTCGATGTAGTAGACGGTCACGTCGGCGAGCGGAAGGGCGCCCATGATGAGCTGGTTCTGCTTGACCGAGTACATGCAGCAGATCTTGGAGCACAGCGGGTTGTCCACGGTCTCGTCCCGCGACCCCGTGCACATGATGTAGGCGATGTTGTCCGGCACCTTGCCGTCACTGGGGCGCAGGACGGCGTTGTACGGGCGCGTCGGCGCGAGCAGGCGGTCCATCTGCATGCCGGTGATCACGTTCTTGAAGCGGCCGTAGCCGTATTGGGGCTTGGCGTCCGCCGGGAAGAGGTCGAAGCCGGTGGCGAGGACCACGGTGCCGACCTCGGCCTCGATCGCCACGGGCCGGTCATCGAGCTTGATGGCGTCGGCCGGGCAGACGTCCACGCAGGCGTGGCACTCGGAGCACACGCCGCAGTCGAGGCAGCGCGCGGCGCCAAGGAACGCCTCGTCTTCGGTCATCGGGCCTTCGGTCTCCTCGAAGTCCGTCGGAGCGGCCCTCATGACGGCGTTGGACTCGAACGGCTCGCGCCGGTCGTAGACCTGCTGGCGCGCGAGCACGGTGTCCTTGTCCACCACCGGCAGGGGCTCATCGAAGAGCCCGGGGTCGAGCACCTGGCCCTGGAGGTAGCGGTCGATCATGAAGGCGGCCCGGCGACCCTGGCCGACGGCCGTAGTGATCATGGAGGGGCCGGTGACGACGTCGCCGGCGGCGAAGATGTGCGGCACGGCCGTCTGCAGCGTGCCGGGGTCGGCCACGAGCGTGTGGTCGCCGTTGGTCTCGAGGCCGAACGTCTCCGTGTCGGCCCTCATGCCGGCGGCGACGATGACGACGTCGCAGTCGATGCTGTCGCGCCGCGTCTCGTCGTACTCGGGGTGGAAGCGGCCGTCAGGATCGAACACGCAGGTGCAGACCTTGATCTCGGCAGCCTGGAGGCGGCCGTCGCCCTCGAAATGGTCGATGCCCCAGCCGTCGTGCAGGGTGATGCCCTCGGCGCGGGCCTCCTCGACCTCGAAGTCGTGGGCCGGCATCTCCTCGCAGCACTCCAGGCTGACCTGGTCCACCGAGGCGGCGCCGAGGCGGCGGGCGGAGCGGGCGGCGTCGATGGCGACGTTGCCGCCGCCCACCACGAGCACCTTCTTGCCGGAGAGGCCGGCGTCCTTGCCGAGCTTGACGTCGGCCAGGAACGTGAGCGCGCTGCGCACGCCGGCGAGCTCCTCGCCCGGCACGCGCAGCCGGACGGCCTTGTGCGTGCCGGTCGCGACCAGCACGGCGTCGAAGCCGTCGTCCTTGAGCCCGGCCGGGTCGTCGACCCGGACGCCGGTCCTGATCTCGACGCCCAGGGCGGTGACGTTGCTGATGTCGTGGTCGACGACCTCGTTGGGCAGGCGATAGGCGGGGATGCCCAGACGCAGCATGCCGCCGGCTTGCTCGGCCGCCTCGAGGATGGTGACGCCGTAACCCTTGCGCGCGAGCTGCAGGGCGGCGGTAAGGCCGGCCGGGCCGGAGCCCACGACGGCGACCTTCTTGCCGTTCTGCTCGATGGCCACGGCCTCGGGGTCGCCGTCCCGTCCCCTGCCGTAGTGCGCATCGGCGATGAAGCGCTTGAGGCGGCGGATCGGGAGCGGGCCCTCGAGCTCGCCGCGCGTGCACTCGCTCTCGCAGGGGGCGTAGCACGCGCGCCCGAGCGAGCCGACCAGGGGCGTAGCCTCGAGGACGAGGTCGAACGCCTGCTCGTACTCACCGCTGCGCACGCGCGCGACGTAACCGTGCGCCTTGATGCCCGCCGGGCACTCGCCGGTACACGGCGAGATGCCGGCGCGGTCGATCACGGCCTTCTTCGGCACCGCCTGCGGGAACGCGATGTAGGCGGCGCGCCGCGACACCAGGTCGGCGTTGAACTCGTCCGGCACGGCGACGTTGCAGGCCATCTCGCATTGGCGACAGCCTGTGCAGGCGGCCTCGTCGATGAACTTGGGCCTCTGCGTGATCCTGGCGCGGTAGGTGCCGTCGCCGTTGGCGCGGATGCCGTCCACCTCGGCGTACGTGAGCACGTCGATGTTGGGGTGATGGATGGTGGCCGCCATCTTGGGGGTGGAGATGCAGCTGGCGCAGTCCAACGTGGGGAAGACCTTGCTGAGCAGGATCATCTTGCCGCCGACGCTGGCGTCCTTCTCCACGACCAGGACCTTGTAGCCCATGTCGCCGAGCTTGAGGGCTGACTCCATCCCGCCGATGCCGCTGCCGACCACCAGGGCGTCGTA
>JAAYBE010000411.1 GCA_012719015.1 Actinomycetota bacterium | reverse complement strand
GACGTGCTGGGCGCGTCCTGGCCCGCCTGGGACGAGGAGCTCGCCGCCGACGAGGTGGTCACCGTGGTCGTGCAGGTCAACGGCAAGCTGCGCGACCGCCTGCAGGTCGCGGTCGACGCGGAGAAGGACGACGTGCTCGCCCAGGCGCGTCAGGCCGAGAACGCGGCGCGCTTCCTCGACGGCAAGCAGGTCGTCAAGGAAGTGTACGTGCCCGGCAAGCTCGTCAACTTCGTCGTCAGGTAGTGGACGTCCTCATCAGCGTCGACGACACCGACGACGTCGACAGCCGCGGGACCGGCGAGGTCGCCGACCTGCTCGCCGACGGGCTGGTGGCGGCCGGGCTGGCGGCGGGCCGCGGCGGCGTGACCCGCCATCAACTGCTCATCCATCCGGACATCGCCTACACGTCGCACAACAGCGCCATGTGCTTCCCCGCGACGATCGACGACGACGGGCTCGAGGCGGTCATCGCCTGGTGCGGCCGCACCCTGGCCGCGGAGAGCGAGCCGGCGGCGGACCCGGGGCTCTGTGTGGCGGCGCCGTCCCGGATCGCCGACCCGGCCGTCCTGGTCGGCTTCGGACGCGCCGCCAAGGAGCGCGTCTGCCGCAAAGACGAGGCTTTCGCCGTGGCCGGCCGCCTCGGCGTGCATCTCTCCGAGCACGGCGGCACCGGTCTCGGGGTGATCGGCGCGCTCGCCGGGGCCGGGCTGCGGCTCTCGGGCTCCGACGGGCGCTTCAGGGGCAAGACCGCGATCGTCGCCGACGGCGGCGTGCTCCCCGTCGGCGCGCTCAAGGCGTACGGCGCCGACGGCGTGCGCGCCTACGTCGACGGCGTGCCCGTTCGTACGGCGCTGGACGACGACGAGCTGGTCGCGGTCGGCGACGCCCAGGCCAAGCTCGTCCTGCTCGACGGGCAGGCCGTCCTGCTCGTCTCCCCGTCTCAGGGCGGCCCGGCGCCGTGGGAGCTCGTCCGACACACGGCGCTCAGGGCGTTCTAGCGGTGGCCGGCATCGTCGGCGCCGGGCCGGACCGCACCTTCCTCGGCACGCTCGACCGCGACGAGGACGTCGTCGCCGCCGCCGCTCTGGCGCACGCCTGCGGCTGGTTCCGGCACGACGACGAGGACGAGGACTACCTCGCGGGAGCCGTGAACTGCTTCGGCTGCCGGTACCGGCGCTGGACCTCCGGCGGGTTCAGTTGTCTGCGGGCGGCACTCCCGGCGCGGTTGCCGCCGCTGCCGTAGGCGGCCGATCGCCGCCCCAGGGTACGCCGCCGGACGGCGTCGCGGCGGATCGTCCGGTCACGCGTCACGGCGACGGACCGTCTGTCTGCGTCACCGTGTGAGATCCCCCCGCCGGGGCGATGCGGAGAACAGCCCCCCGGCGTAGCCTGCGTCGTGACGGGCGCCGGTCGCGCCCCCGGCGCCCGTCAGTCCCGTCCAGTCGGCGAGGCGCAGGAGGTGGATCGTGCAGCTGTCACGCCGTCAGATCATCGCCTACGTCGCCGTCGCCGTCCTGGTGGCCGCCGTCGGCGTGCGCTACCTGGTCCTGTCGCGCCAGGCGCAGCCCGCCGCTGCGCACGGCGTCGTGCTGGCGCCGGTGAGCGCGTCGCCGCCGGCCGCGGCCGCCCAGTCCGCCGCGCCGGCGCCGGACCTCACCGTGTACGTCTGCGGCGCGGTGCGCGCGCCCGGCGTCGTGCGCCTGCCGGCGGGCGCCCGCGTCACCGATGCGCTCGAGCTCGCCGGCGGTCCGACCGCCAAGGCCGAGCTCGCCGCCGTCAACCT
>JAAYBE010000060.1 GCA_012719015.1 Actinomycetota bacterium | reverse complement strand
GCCACCGGCACGGCGCCGTGCCCGTACCCGTCCGCCTTGACGACGGCGCAGTGCACGGCTCCCTCCGGCAGGTCGCGCATCAGGCGGCGGACGTTGTGCCGGATCGCCTCCAGGTCGACCTCGGCGACCGCGCGCTGTCGGCCCGTCAGCATTCAGAGCCCCAGCATCTTCATGATGTCGTGCCGCGTGACGATGCCCACCACCGTCTCACCCTCGACCACGGGCACCCGGTCGAAGCCGTGCTTGGCCATCAGCCGGGCCGCCGTGCGCGCGGGATCGTCCGGGCTCACCGACTTGACCTTCTCGGCCGGCGTCATGAGCTGCTCCACGATGGCCGCCGCCGCCTTCTCCAGCTGCTCCTTGAACTTCTTCTGGCTGCCCAGATAGATGATGCTGTCGAAGAGCTCGAAGTAGTGCGGCATCTGGACGTCGGCGTTGAGCGCCATCAGGTCGCCCTCGGTGACGATGCCGAGCAGCACGCCCTCCCCATCCACGACCGGCGCGCCGCCGATGCGCCGTTCGCGGAACAGCGCCACCAGGTCCTTCACCGACAGGTCGGGCCGCACCGTCACGACCGGGGCGGTCATGATCTCGCGGACCAGGGGCTCGGCCTCCGGGCCGACGTCAGTGGTGCTCATGGGTCTCCTCCTGGGGGCCGGCCTTGAGCCGCTCCACGGCGGCGGGCAGGTAGTGGAACAGGTCGCTCGCGACCATGGCCTCGGTGCCCACCGCCTCCTCGGCGGCCAGGTCGGCGGCGAGACCGTGCAGGTACGCCCCGAGACAGGCCGCCTCGGTGGCCGGCAGGCCCTTGGCGAGCTGGGCGGCGATGACGCCGGTCAGCACGTCGCCGGTGCCCGGCGTGGCCAGGCCCGGGTTGCCGGTCGGGACGACGTAGGCCCGTCCCGACGGGTCGGCGACGATGGTCGCCTCGCCCTTGAGGACGACCGTCGCGCCCGACCGTCTCGCTGCGACGCGGGCGGACTCCAGGCGCTCGGCCGCCACCTCCTCCGCGGGGCGACCGTTCAGGCGGCCGAGCTCGCCCTCGTGCGGGGTGAGCACGGTCGGGTGGGCACGTCCGGCGAGCAGCTCGAGCTCGCCGCCGAGCGCGTACAGGCCGTCGGCGTCGAGCACCAGCGGCCGCCCGACGCCGAGCAGCTCGCGCACCAGCACGGTCGTCCCGTCGCCGCGTCCGAGGCCGGGTCCGAGGGCGAGGGCCTTGAACCGGTCGGCCTCCTCGAGCAGCGGCGAGCGGGCCGCCGCGCCGAACCGGCCGTCCTCGCCGGGGACGGTGACGGTGATGACCTCGGCGAAGGGCTTCTCGGCCGCGGCGCCCTCCGGCAGCGCGCAGTGCACCAGACCGGCGCCGCCCCTGAGGGCCGCGAACGCGGCCAGGTGGGCGGCGCCCTCCATGCCCCGCGACCCGCCGGCGACCAGCACGGTGCCGACGGAGCGTTTGTGGTCGAGCGAGCCCTTGGGGACCACCAGTTCGCCCATGGCCTCCCCGGTCAGCAGCCACACGTCCGGCTCGCGGTCACAGAGCGCGGGGATGCCGATCGGCGCGATCACGACCTCGCCGGAGAGCGAGCCGCCCGGGGTGACGAAGTGGCCGACCTTGGCGGCGTGCAACGTCACGGTGAGGTCGGCCGCCACCGCGGGGCCGCTCACCGACCCGGTGCTCGCGACCACGCCGCTGGCGATGTCGACGCTCACCACCAGGCCGGGCGCCTCGTTCATCAGGCCGATCGCCGCCGCGGCCGGACCCTCGGCGGCGCCGGCGAACCCGGTGCCGAAGACGGCGTCCACCACCACGTCGGCCATCCCAGTCAGCACCACGGCGTCCTCGGTCAGGGCTCCGCTCCCGTCGGTCGCGCGGCGCGCGTCGATCCCGAGGTTGGCCAGGATGTCGAGGTTCAGCTTCGCGTCGCCCCTGTACTCCTCCGGCGCGACCAGCAGGAACACCGTGACCTCGACGCCGGCCTCGGACAGCTCGCGGGCGATCACGAACCCGTCGCCGCCGTTGTTGCCTTTGCCGGCGAAGACGACCGCCTCGTCAGGCGCGTGGCGCTCGAGGATCTCGGCCGCGACCGCGACGCCGGCGCGCTCCATGAGATGGCCGCCGGGGATGCCGACGCCCTCGATGGCGGCCCCGTCGACCTCCCGCATGGCCTGGGCGGTGTACAGCCCCAGCAGCAGGGACTCATCCATCGGCGTCCTCCTTGAGCGCGGCGGCGACCGCGTAGGCCATGCCGCCGGTGTGACTGAGCGAGACCTCGACCCGGGTCACCCCCAGGCGCCGGGCGATGTCGGCGACGCCGCCGTGCAGGGCGATGACGGGCTTCCCCCCCGACAGTACCTCGATGTCGCGCCAGACGAACCCGATGATGCCGATCCCGAGCGCCTTGCCGACCGCCTCCTTGGCGGCGAAGCGGGCCGCGTACCGCGACCAGGGGTCGGCGAACCCGTCGCAGTAGGCGCGTTCCTGCTCGCTGAAGAG
>JAAYBE010000410.1 GCA_012719015.1 Actinomycetota bacterium | reverse complement strand
CGTGGTCGTCGACATCCCGGCGGGCAGGTTCGTCGGGGAGGCCGTGGGTCCGGGCGACGCCGCCCGCATCATGACCGGCGCCCCCTTGCCGCCGGGGGTCGACACCGTGGTGCAGGTGGAGCATACGACCGTGAGCGGAGACGCCGTGACCGTGGAGACCGCGCCGGAGACCGGCGCCAACGTACGTCCCGCCGGCGAGGATGTCGCCGAGGGCGACGTCCTCTTCGAGCAGGGCGCCGCCCTGGGCGCCGCCGAGGTCGGCCTGCTCGCCGCCGTCGGCATCGAGCGTGTCCGCGTCGTCCGCAGGCCACGTGTCGCGATCCTCGCCACGGGCAGCGAGCTGATCCCCGCGGGCAGACCCCTGCAGCCGGGGCAGATCCGCAACTCCAACTCGTTCACGGCGTACGGCCAGGCGGTGGCGGCGGGGGCCGACCCGATCCTGCTGGGCATCGCCAGGGACGACCCGGACGAGACGCGCCGGCTGCTCGCGGCGGCGCTCGAGAACGACGTGGTGGTCACCTCGGGGGGCGTCTCGGTGGGCGACTACGACTTCGTGAAGCAGGTCCAGGAGGAGCTCGGTGTGCAGCGGCGCTTCTGGGGCATCGCGACCAAGCCGGGCAAACCGCTCGCCTTCGGGACCCGCGGCGACACACTGGTGTTCGGCGTGCCCGGCAACCCGGTCGCCGCCATGGTGAGCTTCGAGATGTACGTCCGGCCCGCGATCCTCGCGCTCCAGGGCCGCCGGGACGTGTATCGACCCTGGTTCCGCGCCGCGGCCGCCGAGGCGGTGGGTCCGACCAAGGAGCGGACCGAGGTGCGGCGCTGTCGTCTCTCCCACGTGGATGGGCGTGTGCGCTTCACCACCACCGGGCCGCAGGGGTCCGGCATCCTCAGCTCCATGGCGGGGGCGGAGGCGCTGTTCTTCGTGCCCCCGCACTACCCCGGCGGCGAGCCCGGCGTGGAACTGGTCGTCATGCTGCTCGCCGGGAGCGCCACGGAGCGGCCGCCGTACCCGGGCGCCCGCGACGTCGCCTGACGGCTCAGCGGCCGCGGGTGGCGGCCGGCAGCGGACGCGCTCTCTGCAGCGTCGCCCAGACGATCAGGCGGCGTGCGGCGCTGTACGGCGGGGTGCAGGTGGTGAGCACCAGACCGTAGCCGCGGTCGCCCAGCACGCTGACGTCGGAGGGCTTGACCGTGGTCGTCTTGACGACCGCGTAGCGGAACGTGGCGTAGGGCGTGACGACGAAGACGGCGTCGCCCCTGCGCAGCCTGTCGAGCTTGAAGAACGGGGCGCCGTAGGTGGTGCGATGTCCGGCGACGGCGAACGGTTCGCCGAGTCCCGGCAGGGGAGTGACCGCGTAGTGGACCGGTCCTTTGCGCAAGAGGGCGGTGTCGGCGTCCGGGTCCAGGCCGCCACGCACGGCGTGACCCTGCAGGATGAGCTGGTCGAGGCCGATGCGCGGGATGCGCAGGCTCCCGACGGGGTCGCCCGCCCTCAGTCCGCGCCGGTACTGCGCCGCCAGGCGACGGACGAGCTCGTCGTCGGGCACTGCGCGCGGGCGGGACCCGGTCCGGGCGCCGCGCGCGGCGTCGATGTCCCGGGCGAAGCTCGCGGCGCGCTCGTCATAGGCCGCGTGGAGGCGCGCCTGCTGTACCTGTGCGTACGCGGCCGACCAGAAAGGGTAAGCGAGCACGAGGCCGCCGGCGATCAGCAGCAGGTCGCCGACGAGGCGCGTCCACCGGGCCCGCCCCCGGGCCGGGCCCGCCGCAGGCGGCCCCGGCGGATGTGGGGCGTCGTGTCCCATCCGCAGATGGTACCCGGGCCGCGTGGAGGCCGCCACTGGTGCTAGACTGGCTCCCTGCCGAGGAGGGGCCCGCATGCGTTCCAGCGACGACGTCCACGCACATCTGACGACGCGGGGGATCCCCCACGAGATCATCCGCGTGCCGTCCTCATGCCGTACGGCACAGCTCGCGGCCGAGGCGCTCGAGGTGGGCGTCGAGGCGGTCGTCAAGTCCCTGCTCTTCGTGCTCGACGACGAACGTCCGCTGCTCGCCCTCGTGACCGGGGACGTCACCGTCGACGCCGGCGCCCTGGCCCGGGAGACGGGCGCGCACGACGTCCGGCTGGCGCGCGCGGCGGAGGTGCTGGAGTTCACGGGGTATCGTCCCGGCGCCGTGTCGCCGTGCGCGCTGGCGGCGGACGTACCGATCGTGGCCGACCCCGGGGTGTTCGTGCCGGAGGTGGTCTACTGTGGGGGCGGCACGACGGAGACGATGTTGAGGATCGGCAGTGTCGACCTCGCGGCGCTGCTGGAGCCGACGACCCTGCCGATCGCGGCGCGGCACTGACGGAGGCGCGGCCCGTGCGGACCGACGGGAGGATGTGGCGATGATGCAGGCACAGGCTCATACCCTCGGCTCGGCCGGACGGCTCAGCGTCCTCTCGCGCCACGACCTCGACCGGCTCGATGCGGCGGCGCTCGACGTGCTCGCCGAGACGGGTGTGGCGCTGCCGTGCGAGCGGGCGCGCGCCGCCCTCGTGGCGCAGGGCGCCACGGCCGACGGCGCGCGCGTCACGTTCCCGCCCGCCCTGGTCCGGCGGCTGGTGGCCGGCGCCCCGGCACGGATGACGCTCGGCGCCCGCTCCGCTCCGCCTCTCGTCACCGGCGAGCGGTCGCTGATCACGACCGACGGCTGCTGCGTCGAGATCTACGACCTCGCCGACGGGGAGAAGCGGGCCACGACGTCGGAGGACGTCGCCACCATCAGCCGCGTGGTTGACGCCCTGCCCGAGATCGACTTCTGCTGGCCGGCGGTGAGCGCTCTCGACGCGCCCGCGGAGGTGCGCGGCCTGCACGAGCTGTATCTCGCTCTGGCCAACACCGGCAAGCACGTGCAGACGGTGACGGTGGTCGAGCCCGACCTGGCGGAGGCGGCCGTGCGGATGGCGCTGGCCGTGAGCGGGTCGGCGGAGAGGCTGCGGGCCGAGCCGCCCGTCAGCGCCCTGCTCGGCACCGTCACGCCGCTGGCCAACGACGAGGGCACGCTCGAGGCCGGCCTGATCTTCGCCGAGGCGGGCCTCCCCATCGGCTTCGTCACCATGCCGATGGGAGGATCGACCACGCCGATCACGATGGCCGGCTCGCTGGTGGTGGGCATCGCCGAAGCCTTGAGCTCCGTGTGCGCCGTTCAGGCCGTGGTCCCCGGAGCGCCGGTGTTCATCTGCTTCATCCCCAGCATCATGGACCTCAAGAGCGGCGACTTCACCGGCGGCGCCCCCGAGGACACGCTCATGGGCGCCGCCGTCGGCGATGT
>JAAYBE010000409.1 GCA_012719015.1 Actinomycetota bacterium | reverse complement strand
TCGAGAGCGTGAAGGAGAGCGTGACGGAGTCGCCGACGCCGTCGCCGTTCGGCGAGAACGTCCGGCGCGAGACACCGGCGAGCGCGAGAGTGCGATCCAGCCGTACCGAGCGCGTCAGTCGGGCGGGATTGCCGGCCCGGTCGCGCAGCTCGATGAGCAGATGCGCGACGCCCTCCGGCGCCGGCGTGAGCCCTGCTCCGCCTTGGACTTGGATGCGGCCGTCCCATCCGACCTTCACGGCGGCTGCCGCGACCGACGCCCAGCCGGTCAGCCGCCGCAGGACGACGCCGCCGGCGTCCACGACGGAGACGCGGGCGGTCCCGGCCTCTCCCGGGACGAACGTCAGCGTGGCACGGTCGTCCTGTCCGTCGTCGTTCGGACTGAAGGGGTCCGGGACCACCGACGCGCTCTTGATGCGCGGCGGTGTGGTGTCTATCCGGACGACGGCCGACGCCGCCCGAGCGACGCCGTCCGCGTTCGTGGCGTCGGCGCGCACCTCGTACTGCCCGTCGGGCAGCACGGCGCCGTCGTCGCCCCTCCCGTCCCATGTGATCGCCACGCTCTTCCCCGCACCGCTCCTGGCTCTCACGACCTCTCCGGCCGCGTCACGGACCCTCACCGTCCAGTCCGCCGCCCGCGAGACGTCGAATCTGATACTCGTGTCGTCGCGGACACCGTCCCCGTTGGGGCTGATGGCCGCCGGGCCGGCGTTGAACGCGTAGATCTTGGGGTGCCCCGTCCGCGCGACGGTCGTCCGCACGGCGGACAACTGCCTGTAGATGCGGCTGCCGGGACAGTCGGTGAAGTTGGCATCACGGTGGCCGGCGATGGCCGGGAAGGTGACGCGTTGCCCCGTCCGGAACTTCTGACCGTAGCCGCACACGAGCGTGCCTCTCCCCTGTGGGTCGACGTGGTGGACGTCGAGCTTCCACGCGAGCAGCCGCGTCAGCGCGCCGACCATGCCGGCGGGTGGCGATGCATCCGAGAACGTGCCGATCAGCGAGATCCCGGTGCTGCCCGTGTTGAACCCGAGCACGTGAGCGCCGATCACGCCGCGGTCGACCCCGCCGTAGCGGCCCTCGTAGATGGTCCCGTACCGATCGATCAGGAAGTTGTAGCCGATGTCACTCCACCGCAGCGACCTGGTGTGATAGGCGTAGACACCGCGGACGACGGCAGGAGCCTGCTGGCGACTGTAGCTGTTGCCGCTCGCCGTGTGATGCACGAAGGCCGTCCGCACCGGCGCGTAGCCGGGCTCGCCCGACCGCCACGACTCATTGGCCCCCCAGTCCCGCCGGGAGACGATCTGCGGCTTCACGGTCATCGCATCGGCGTCCGTGAGGAGACCGGCGCCGGCGACGCAGGCCACCGCGCGCCGCAACGTGCCGGCGACGGAGGCCGTGAGGTCGGCGTCCTCGGTGCTGTTCACGGCGACCACGCGCACGTCACGCAGGCGCGCCGGCGGCGCGCCGCCCCCGGCCGCTCTGGCCGCCACCTGCACGAAGCGGCCGGCGCCGGTCCAGACGGGCTCCGTGAACGCCCGCTCTCCCCCGCCCGTCTCGGCGGCGCGCTCCAGCGCCACCTCGTACCAGCGGCTCCAGTGCCGCCCATCCTCGCTCGTACGCAGTCGCACCAGCACTCCGCCGCTCCGCGCCGGCGGGGCGCAGGTCACACCCACCATGGTGAACCGCATGCCCGCGTCGACGGTGACAGAGGCCGGCAGCCCAATGACCGGCGCCGCCTCATCCGGGCCGCTCCGCTCCGCGCGGAGGCCGCCCCCGGAGCCCGACGGTGCGCCCACCGGAAGCGCCGCCGGCACGCTCATGCTGCGCACCCGCACCGGCGGCGTACTCGCCCAGGCCGCCACCGCCTGGCTCACCCTGGGAGCCGCCCACACGACCGCGCCCGCGACGAGAAGAGAGCCGATGCAGACTGCCGCGAGGCGCGCGGCGCGTTTGTGCGTGGGGGTCCTCATCATGAGCGGTCCGGGTGTCCCGGGACGTCGTCAGGGTACCACGGACGCCGCCGATCATGTCCGGCGACGCCGTACCGCGCCGGACCGACGCGTGCACTGCGGGGCCGCGCAGGCAGGGGCCGCCGCCGACCGCCGCTGCGGCCGCCGCCCCTCGTCGGCGAGAGCGCAAGAGCGCGGGCGGCGGGGCCCGAGGGCCCCGCCGCCCGCCGTGACGCTCGTCGCTCCTCGCGACCTGCCGGCCCGATCAGATCAGCGCCGCGCCGCCTCGACGATCCGCGCCGTCCTGGCGTGCAGGTCGGCCGGGTCTTCTTTCTCCACGCTGAGACAGCTCCAGATGGGGCTGTACAGATGGTCGACCTCACTCGCGTACCTGTCGAGGTCGTCCTGCAGGTCGGTCAACATGACGTCTCCGCCGGGATGCGTGGGTCGGGCGCCCGTGGCCGCCACGATCTCACGCGCCTGTGTCGGGTTGTCGATCCACATGCAGGGCATGAGCAGGTTGTGGTTGAACGGCTGGCGGCGACGGATCTCACGGAAGAACGGCGAGTTGAACGCCTCCATGAGGCTCACGTCGCGGATGTTGTCGGTGGCGAAGTGCGTGAAGATGCACGGCTCCACCCAGCCGCTGCTGTTGATGTGCATGTAGTGCTTGCCGGCGATACACCCGTTGACCCACGGGGCGTCGCCCCAGAAGTCGATCGGGAAGATCGGCTTGGTGTCGCGGATGCGATGGATGTCGACGCGGAACTGGTTGCGCTCCTCCGCCGTCAGCATCAGGCTCGTGTCGGGATCGCGCCCGATCGGCATGTAGAGGAAGTGCCAGGCCAGGAGGGCGCCCTTGGCGACGAGCGGATCGACGAACTCGTCGCTCACCAGCGCCTGCCAGTTGTGGCGCATCACGGTGCACGAGTACCCGAAGAGCACACCCGCCTCGCCGAGATGGTCCATGATCTCCATGACCTGCTCGTGTACGCCCTCCCCGCGGCGCTCGTCGGTGAGCCGCGGAGAGCCCTCGAGGCTCAGCATCGGGGCGATGTTGCCGATCTCGGCGAGCTCGTCGATGAGGTCGTGATCGAGCAGCGTGCCGTTGGTGAAGACCTGGAAGTAGGCGTCCTTGTTCTCCCGTGCGAAATCGAGCAGCTCCTCCCACATGAACGGCTCGCCGCCGAGCAGCGTGAACAGGTAGACGCCCATGTCGTTGCCCTCGTCCACGATCTTCTGCATGAGGGCACGGTCGAGGTCGTGCCTGATGTCGTACTCAGACGCGTAGCACCCCTCGCAGGAGAGGTTGCACCGCATCGTGGGGCTCATGAGGATCGTCGTCGGCGCGTTGTGGCCCGTCTCTTCGATGAGCTTCTTCCGCTTGTCCACGCCGCGAAGGAGAGTGTTCACGATAAGACATTCGATGAAGGCGTCGCGGCAACGCGGGCTGAGCTTCGAGGTGACGTGCTTGGCGATCAGAAGCGCCGGATGGTCGTCCTCTATCTTGTCGGCGACGAAACGCACTGAGCCCTTGTACTGGTCCGGGGTGATCTTCTCGGCCAAGTTGAAGGCCTTGACGATCTTCTTCTTGTCGTCGCTGGCCGCCAGCTTGAGCATCTGGTTGATCACCTGCCTCTGGGCGGCGGTGTAAAGCCCCCCGGTACGGCTCATCCAAGTCCTCCTTTCTCGTCGTCCCGTGCGTGTGGGACGCGCACGGGCGGGTCGTCGCGCCGGGGCACATACCGGGCCGCCCTGGACAACGTCGCAGCGGCGGCCGGACGCGCCGACTCCCCCCGGCGCTCCTCGGACGTCTTGGCCCCAGTCTATCACCCCTCCAGGGCAACCGGACTGTTTCAGCCGGAAAAGGACGTCGGCCGCCGTTCTCCTCACGTCACCG
This sequence comes from Actinomycetota bacterium, assembly GCA_012719015.1. Taxonomy (GTDB): domain Bacteria; phylum Actinomycetota; class Thermoleophilia; order UBA2241; family UBA2241; genus CAIXSE01. Next base: position 5,340 of record JAAYBE010000409.1, on the reverse strand, counting down.
GGTCTGTCGCCGTGGTGGAGACACTTCTCCGCCGGCACGGCCCTCAACGCTCAACTTCTCCGTGTCGACCGCCGATACAGACTCGGAACGACAAAGGCAAACCTGTCGCGAGGCAGGGACGCAAAGCCGGAGGTCTTGCAGTGATCAAGACGGCTCGGTTGCCGAACCCGTCCCACACGGCCGCGTGCCGCAGGGACCCGGCGGCGGGTGTCTCTCACGACGCTCTTCCCGGGGCCGCGCTGCGTGCAACGGCCCCTCGACCCGCGACACGCCGACAGGCCGCCGAACGACCCTCGACGTGGAGGCGATGAAGATGCGAGCCAAGTACCTGATCCTCGGGGTCGCGTTGCTGTGCCTCCTGGTCGCGCCGGGGACGGCGTTCGCCGCCGACGACGGCGACAAGGTGGACGCCAGCGTCACCACGGTCCTCGAGGCCGCGGGTGAGTCGCCGGTGCCGGTCATCGTGTACACCCAGACCGGTGAGGAAGGCGTGGTGGACAGGGTCACCCCCGACGGCGTCGAGACCACCGTCCTCGACGGCTTCGACGCCGTCGCCGCGTACCTCACCGGCAGCGAGATCCGCGCGCTGGCCCGGTACGGCTGCGTCGACCTCATCGTGGCCGACAACCCAGTCTTCGGGTTCGACTACGTCAGCTCGCTCGACATCACCAACCTGGCGATCGGTCTGGACCGCGTCGCGGCACCCGCCGCCGGAGGCCCCACAGGCGCCGGCGTCGGCGTGGCCGTGCTCGACAGCGGCGTGACCACGACGTCCGATCTCGGCGCCGGCCGTATCGTCGGCTGGAAGGACTTCGTCAACCGACGGACGACGCCCTATGACGACGCCGGCCACGGCACCTTCGTCACCGGACTTATCGCCGGCGATGGGACGGCATCCCTGCCGCTCGACGCCGGCGGGTACGCCGAGGTGCAGTTCCGCGGCGTCGCTCCGGCCGCCGACGTCGTCGGCATCAAGGTCCTCGACGAGACCGGCCAGGGCCGCGCCTCGGCCGTCATGGCCGGCGTGCTGTGGGCGATCGCCCACAAGGACCGCTACAACATCCGCGTGCTCAACCTCTCGATCGGCAGCAACCCCGTGGCCCCCGCGGACTTCGACCCGATGACCCGGGTGGTCGAGTACGCCTGGCTCAACGGCATCACCGTCGTGTGCGCGGCCGGGAACGAGGGCGAGTTCGGCGCCGGCGGGATCCTGTCGCCCGGCACCAGCCCCTACGTGATCACCGTCGGCGCCACCGACACGCGACAGACCAGGACCACGAGCGACGACGTCGTCACGTACTACAGCTCGGTCGGCCCCACCCTCTGGGACGAGTACGCCAAGCCCGACCTCGTGGCGCCCGGCAACCGCCTCGTCTCGATGCGCGTCCGGGGCTCGTACATCGACGTCGGGTTCCCGCAGAACCTCATCTCCGTGGACGACTACGCACCCGACGACCCGGACAAGGACCCCGACTACCTGATGCTCTCCGGCACCAGCACGTCGGCGCCGGTCTGTGCCGGGGTCGCGGCCCTGATGATCGGTGAGGACGACACCCTGAGTCCGGACGACGTCAAGGTGCGGATGATGACCACCGCCGATCCGCTCGATGGAGTCTCGCGTTTCAAGCAGGGCGCCGGCCGCCTTGACGCCGCCGCGGCACTCGCCAGCACGCTCCGGTCGCCCGGATCCGCACTTTCGGAGGACGTCGGCGACGGGACCACGATCCTCAGTGACGAAGATTACGCTGCCTGGGAGCAGGCCACCTGGGCGAAGTACGGATGGACGAGATACCGCTGGAACAAACCCCACTGGAACAAGTTCCGCTGGACCAGGTCTTACGGTGCGAAGTCCCGCTGGGGCAGCGTCCTGGCGAACAAGTTCCGTTGGACGAAGTTCCGCTGGACGAAGTTCCGCTGGACCAGCGTCGCCTGGAGCAAGTTCCGCTGGACGAAGTTCCGCTGGACGAAGTTCCGCTGGACCGAGTACGAATGGGCCAAGTTCCGCTGGACCGAGTACGAATGGGCCAAGTTCCGCTGGACGATCCTGCTCGAAGGGCAGTGACCGAAGAGACGCTTGCGGCCAGCGACGGGGGCGGGACGGCCGTGCGACCGGGCACGGCCGTCCCGCTCTACGTGGCGCTCGTCTGCGCGGGAGCCGCGGCAGCGTCGGTCGCCGCCGGCGTGACCGACCCGGCGCCCTTCACCGTCGACATCGTGGCCTTCGTCATCCTGGCCACGCTGACCGACCTGCGTGAGATCAAGCTGCCCTGGGTCGGCGACGTGACGCTCTCCTTCGTCCCCGTGCTGGCCGGACTCATCGTCCTCGGACTCTGGCCGGCGATGGTCGTCGCCGCCGTCAGCGGCCTGACCGCGGCGTGGGTCACGCGCGACCCGGTGAAGATCGCCTTCAACGTCGGCAACTACGTGCTCTCCACGTATCTGGCCGGAGTCGTCTACCTGGCGCTCACGACCCCGGACGACGTGATCATGACCAAGGTCCTCCCCACCTTCGGAGCCACGGTCGTCGACTTCGCCGCGCACACCGCGCTCCTGGCCGGCGTGATCGCCCTCTCGACACAGGACGGCGTGCTCCGGGTCTGGCGGCAGAACTACCAGTGGGCGCTGCCCGGTTACCTGGCTGGGTCGACCCTGGCCCTTCTTCTGGCCGCCCTCTACCTGTGGCTGGGGGTGCCCGGCATGTTGCTCGGCATCCCGCCGCTCTACCTGATCTACTACTCCTACGACATCTACGTGAAGCGGGCGAAGGAGAAGGTGACCTTCGACGCCGAGCGCGACAGCTTCCACAGGGAGTTGTCCGAGTCCCTGGCGCTGCACGACCAGCTGCGGACCGCCCAGCTCAAGGTGGCCGCCGAGATCGAGCGCGCCCGTCGCATCCAGACCGACCTGCTCCCCGCCGCAGCACCCGCCGTGGCGGGCGCCGAGCTGGCCCAGAGGATCGAGTTCCTCGGTGAGATGGGCGGCGACTACTACGACTACATCCCCTTCGGCGACGGACGCCTGGGTGTCGTCTGCGGCGACGTGATGGGCAAGGGTCTCGCCGCGGCGCTCATCATGGCGATGGCCCGCTCGCTGCTCCACAGCGCCATCGCCCCCGGCCGACGCGCCGAGGACGTCCTGGCCGAGGTGAACGACGGATTGGCGCGCGACCTGGAGGGCCAGCGCCTGCCCTACTTCCTCACGCTCGCGCTGGCGGTGTACGACCCGTCTGACCGCAGCCTCGTCGTCGCCGGCGGCGGGCACAACCCCGTCCTCATCGTCGGCGACGACGGCGTCCGCGAGCTGCCCTCGCGGGGGGCGGCGCTCGGCGTGCGGACCGGCCTGCGGTTCCCCGAGGACGCCGTCGCCCTCCCCGAGGGCGCCACCGTGGCGCTGTACACGGACGGCCTCACCGAGGCGCGCGACCCGGACGGCGATCTGTACGGCCTGTCGCGCCTCAAGCAGTCCCTGGCGCGCTGTCATGGGCGCCCTGTTCGTGAGACACTAGCGGGCGTGTGGGGAGACATCGCCGCGTTCCGCGGCAGCGGGCGCCCCACCGACGACGCCACGCTCCTGCTCGTCCGGATCCTGTGAGGCGGCGTGGCGGCGATCACGACACGACGAGAGCGGGTGACGATGGCCGATGACAAGACCTCGGCGCCGGCGTCGCTGCGGGTCTACCGCTACCGTGCCGGCGCAGAGACGGTCGAGGCCGTCCTCGGGACGCTTGACCCGGAGGTCCCCCAGGAGGACCTCGTGGCGCACGCCGACGAGGCGCTCGAGCGCGACACGTTCATGTGCTACGCGGTCTCCCAGGCCGACGACTTCGTCGCCGACGAGCTCTGCTTCGTGCCGCAGGGCGACCACTGCGACATCCTCAGCATCCACACCGACGGCTGGCAGCGTCACCACGGCGACCATCGTCGCAGCCTCGTGGAGATCCTCAACGACCTCGCTGCGGCCGTGGCCTGCGGCAAGCTGCGCGTCCTCGACGCCGGCGAGGTCGAGCGCGCGGCCGCCGACGGGCTCACGCTGCTCGAGCGCGACATCCGCTGCACCGCCGATCTCCAAGCGGCGCGCGAGGCGGTCGACGACATCCTGCGCGAGACAGGCGCCGACGACGTCACCCGCCACCGTACCGTCCTCTGCATCTCCGAGGCGATCACCAACATGCTCCTGCACGGCGGGGGGCACGGTGCGATGACCGTGCGGCGCCTGGGCGACCGACTGCGTTTCGTGGTCGCCGACAGGGGGCCGGGCCTCAACTTCCTCAACTGGATCGAGCCGCCGGCCGAAGGTGGCCAGGCGTCGATGGGATACGGGTACAAGATCATCCTGGACCACCTGGACTCCGTCGCGCTGCATACCGGTTCGGGCGGCACTACGCTAGTATTGGACCGCCTGACCAGCTGACCGGGAGACCACATGTTGCGCACCTCGATCGCCCAGGGCCCGGCGCCCACCGTCTACCTCGCCGGGGAGATGGACCTCGACTGCGCCGACACCTTGCGCGAGGCGGTGAACGCAGCGGCGCTCGGCGCCGAGACGGTCACCCTGGACTTCGGCGGCGTGGAGTTCATCGATTCGTCCGGTACGGGGATCTTCGTGCGGCTCGCCCTCGACCTCAAGAGCCAGGGTACGCCCGTGGTGGCGCGCAACCTCTCCCCCGCCGTGCGCGGCGTGTTCGACATGCTGCGGGTGCGCGAACTGGTGGGCGACGAGGTGTTCCCGGACTGAGACGCACCGAGGGCGGACGGTCCCGCCTCAGACCTGCCGCAGCGGACCGGCGCCGGCGAACACGAGCACCGTCGCGGCATCCACGCCGTCGCTGATGCGGGACACGTAGGCCTCCCCCCGCAGGCGGGCGCCGTCCCCGGTCACCATCTGCAGGGTCAGCGACGAGCCCTCGTTGAGGTGGTCCCGGAACGGGTCGACGAGCGACGGCGACTCGACCCGGAGCGTCCAGAAGGGCTCGCGGTCGTCCTCCTCGACCCTGGCGCCGAGGAAGCCGACCTCATCGAGGCCGTACTTCAATCTGATGAGCCGCCGCATCTTCACCGTGTGCCCCGTCCTCCCGACCGTGTTCCTCTCCGTATCGGCCGCGCCTGCACGCTTCTCAACCCCCCTGGTCCGCTCACGACCCGCGCGGCGCCCCGCGGCTCCTCGAGCAGGGTCTGGGCGGCGGGACGGACCGGCGGACCCGCCCGCGTCGGGAAGGAGAGTCCGAGCGAGGAGGACGTGCGGCAGAGGAGAGCTGGTGGCGAGGGCCAGAATTGAACTGGCGACACCATGATTTTCAGTCATGTGCTCTACCGACTGAGCTACCTCGCCACCGAAGAGCAC
>JAAYBE010000408.1 GCA_012719015.1 Actinomycetota bacterium | reverse complement strand
GAGGTGGTGATGCTGGCCGGGACGCAGCGTTACCACGGGCGCTGGCTCTGGCCGCGGTTCGGGCTCGGTGATCCCCTGCTGCGGCGCGTGCTGCTGCTCATGGTGCCGATCACCATCACGCTCGGCATCCTCAACTTCAACTCGCTGATCGCCACCTGGTTCGCGCAGTTCGTGAGCGACCGCGCCGCGGCGGAGATCGGGTACGCCTTCCGCCTCTACCAGCTGCCGCAGGGGATCTTCGCCGTGACCATCGGCACGGTGCTGTTCCCCAGCCTCTCGCGCTTCGCGGCGCAGCGCGACCGGGCGCGCTTCCGCGAGACGGTGTCGCTCGGGGTGCGCCAGATGGTGTTCGTCTCGCTGCCGTTCGTGGCCTGGTTCGCGGTGATGCCGGCTGCGTTCGTGGAGCTCGTGTACCAGCGCGGCAACTTCGGCCCCTCCGCCACGACGGAGGTCGCCGGAGCGCTCGCCTTCTTCTCCATCGGGCTCGTGTTCGCCAACGCCAACATCATGCTCAACCGCTCGTTCCAGAGCATGCAGAAGCCGTGGCTGCCGCTGTACGTGGCGGTCGGCAACCTCGTCGTCAACTTCGTGCTCTGCTGGCTGCTGTACCGGCCGCTGGGGGTACGCGGCATCACCCTGAGCATGGCGACCGTGTCGGCGGTGAACTTCGCGGCGCTGTTCGCGCTGCTGCGCCGCGATGTGGGTCGCATCGACGGCCGCGCGATCACGGCGGCGGCCGCCGGGGCGCTGGGCTGCGCGGCGGCGCTCGCCCTGACGTCCTACGGCACGTGGCGGGCGCTGCACGGCCTGGCCGGCCGCGGCTTCTGGGGCCTGCTCGCGACCGTCACCGCCGTCGTGCTGGCCGGCGCCGCCGTCTACCTGGGGCTGGCCAAGCTGCTCGGGCTCGAGGAGCTCGCCGTGGTACGGCAGGTGCTCAGGCGGCGCGGTCGTTCGGCCGGCGGGCCGCCCGACGTCTGACGCCCGCGCCGCACCCGCCCCGGCCGGAGCCTGTATCATTGGCGGTCGTGACTCCGCTCGACCACATCCGCAACTTCAGCATCATCGCCCACATCGACCACGGCAAGTCGACCCTGGCCGACCGCATCCTCGAGCGCACCGGCACGGTCGCCCCGCGCGACATGAAGGAGCAGTTGCTCGACAAGATGGACCTGGAGCGCGAGCGCGGCATCACCATCAAGAGCCAGGCGGTCCGCATCGCCTACGCCGCCCGCGACGGCCAGACCTACCAGCTCAATCTCATCGACACGCCGGGCCACGTCGACTTCACCTACGAGGTCTCGAGGAGCCTCGCCGCCTGCGAGGGTGCGGTGCTGCTGGTCGACGCGACCCAGGGCGTCGAGGCGCAGACGGTGGCCAACGCCTACCTCGCCGTCGACAACGACCTCGAGATCATCCCGGTGCTCAACAAGATCGACCTGCCGGCGAGCGACGTCCCCGAGGCCGAGATGGAGCTGCACGAGCTGACCGGTGCGACGCACGACGAGATCCTCACCATCTCGGCCAAGACCGGGGAGGGGGTGGACGAGGTGCTCGAGGCGGTGGTGCAGCGGACGCCGCCGCCCGAGGGCGACCCGACGGCGCCGCCCCGCGCGCTCATCTTCGACAGCGAGTACGACCAGTACCGCGGCGTCATCGCCTATGTGCGCGTGGTCGACGGGCACTTCGACCGGCGCCAGCTGGTCACCTTGATGAGCACCGGCCAGGGCGCCGAGATCGAGGAGCTCGGGTCCTTCGGTCCGGGCATGACGCCGGCCGAGCGGCTCGAGACCGGAGAGGTCGGCTACATCATCACCGGCGTCAAGGACGTGGCGCAGGTGCGCGTCGGCGACACGATCACCGACCGGCGGCGTCCGGCCGGCGAGGCCCTGCCCGGCTACAAGGTCGTGCACCCGATGGTGTTCACCGGCCTGTTCCCGACCGAGGGCGACAAGTTCGAGGAACTGCGCGACGCGCTCGAGAAGCTCAAGCTCAACGACGCGGCGCTGCTGTACGAGCCCGAGAGCTCGGTCGCGCTCGGCTTCGGCTTCCGCTGCGGCTTCCTCGGCCTCCTGCACATGGACATCGTGCGTGAGCGACTGGAGCGCGAGTACGGGCTCGAGCTGATCACGACGATGCCCAACGTCGAGTACCACGCCCACCTCACCGGCGGCGGGATGGCGGTGGTCCGCAATCCCGCCCAGATGCCCGAGGCCAACAGCATCGAGCGCGTCGAGGAGCCCTACGTCACCGCCAGCATCCTGGTGCCCAGCCAGTTCGTGGGGACGATCATGGAGCTGTGCCAGGGGCGCCGGGCCGACTTCGTCGACATGAAGTACCTCTCGCCGGAGCGCGTCGAGATGCACTACCGGTTGCCGCTGGCTGAGATCGTGCTCGACTTCTTCGATCAGCTCAAGACGCGCACGCGCGGGTACGCCTCGCTCGATTACGACTACTCCGGCTACAGGGCCAGCGACCTCGTCAAGCTCGACGTGCTGCTCGCCGGCGAGCCGGTCGACGCCCTCTCGCTCATCATCCCGCGCGAGAGCGCCCATCAGCGCGGCAAGGCGCTGGTCACCAAGCTGCGCCAGAAGATCCCGCGCCAGCTCTTCGAGGTCCCCGTCCAGGCGGCGATCGGCAACAAGGTGGTGGCGCGCGAGACCGTCAAGGCCGTGCGCAAGGACGTCACCGCCAAGTGTTACGGCGGCGACATCTCACGCAAGCGCAAGCTGCTCGAGAAGCAGAAGGAGGGCAAGAAGCGGATGAAGCAGCTCGGCGTGGTCGAGGTGCCGCAGGAGGCGTTCCTCGCCGTGCTCGAGCTCGAACCGGGCGCGAAGGGCCGCTGATGCACGGCGGCGAGACGCCGCGCCCGCCCTTTGACGGACCCGTCCGCCACGTCTACGTCCACGTCCCCTTCTGCCGCGCCCGGTGTGACTACTGCGCCTTCGCCTCGGTGGCCGTGGGAGGGGGCGGGTCTGCGACGGATGTGCCCCGGCTGTTCGACGCTTACGTCGAGGGGGTGGCCGCCGAGTGGGAGCGGGAGCGGGCGGCGCACGACGTGCGCCGTCTTCGCACGCTCTATCTCGGCGGCGGCACTCCCAGCCTGCTCGGACCGGACCGGCTGGAGCGCCTGCTCACCGTCTTCAGGCCGCATCTGACGCCGCAGGCCGAGGTCACCGTCGAGGTCAATCCCGAGGACGCGGGTACGGAGTTCGCGGCGTGGGCCGCCGGGGCCCGCAGGAGCCCGGGATCCGGTGCGCTGCGCGGAGTGCGCATCTCGCTCGGCGTGCAGAGCTTCCTGCCGGAGCTGCGTGCCGCTCTCGGGAGGACGGCGCAGGCGGACCCGAGGGCTGCGTTCGACAGGCTGCGGGCGGCCGGGGTCGCCAGCATCGGGCTGGACCTCATCCACGGCATCCCGGGCCAGACGCCGGAGCTGCTCGCAGGCGACATCGCGACCGTGCTCGACCTGCGACCGGACCACGTCTCCTGGTACGAGCTGGACGTGTCCGAGGGGACGGCGCTGGCGCGGCGCCTGGCGCGCGCCGAGGGGACGGCCGGGGGCGGGCGGCGCGCGGCTCCGGTTGCCGCCCTGGCGGACGACGTGCGCGCCGCAGGCTACCGGCGCCTCGTGCGCGCGCTCTCGCGCGCCGGCTACGACTGGTACGAGGTGAGCAACTTCGCGCGTCCGGGGCACAAGGCGCGCCACAATCTCGCCTGCTGGCGCGCCCGGCCGTACCTCGGTCTCGGACCCGGCGCCGTGAGCACCGTCGGCGCGCGGCGCTGGACGAACAGCGCCGACCCCCGGGCGTGGGCGGCGGCCCTCGCCGCCGGCCGCCGCCCGACGCGTTCCGTGGAGGAACTCGACGATGCGACGCGCGCCCGGGAGCGCCTGCTGCTGGCGGCACGCTGCGGCGAGCCTGTGCCGCTCGAGGCGGTCTCCGCCGTCGTCGACCCGGACGCACTGGCCGCCTCCGCGGGGGCTGGATTGGTTTCCGTACGCGGTGGTACACTTCGTGTGACGCGAAAGGGGAGGCACGTGGCAGACGGACTGTGCGTGCGCCTGTTTCGCGCGCCGCGTTTAAGGGGGTGAAGTGCCGCTCACGGCGAGGCAAGAACAGGTCCTCCGGGCCGTCATCGAGGAGTACATCGCCGGCGGCGCGCCCGTGGGCTCGCGGCTGCTCAGCGAGCGTTTCCACTTCGGCGTCGCCGCGTCCACCATCCGCAACGATCTCGCAGAGCTGGAGGACATGGGCATGCTGGCACACCCCCACACCTCCGCCGGGCGGGTGCCCACCGACGCCGGATACCGGCATTACGTCGACTCCGTCGTCGCGGAGCGGCGCGAGGGCACGCCGGCGATCATGCTCGAGCGTGACCGCGCCGCCAGCGAGATCGACGACGCGTTGCGGGAGACGGCCGAGGCGCTCTCCCGCGTCACCGAACTCCTCGCCGTCGTGTCGGCGCCGGCGGTCACCACCTCGAGTCTGCGCCATATCGAGATCCTCGTCCTGCAGCCGCGGCTCGTGATGGTCGTCCTGATCACGACCTCGGGCCAGGTCTCCAAACGGGTCTTCCCGTTCGGCGAGGCGGTCGACGAGGGGCTCGCCGACTTCGCGCGCGTCTACCTCAACGAGCGCCTCATGGGGGCGCAGCTCGGCACCCGGCGGGTCGCGGCGGTGTTCGAGAGCGCCGACCTGCGGCCTCGGGAGCGCGCCTTCCTCGACGCACTGCGCCCCGCGTTCGAGACCCCCGACGCGGGTGATGTCGAGGGTCTGCATCTCGACGGTACCTCGCGCCTGCTCGACAACCTCTCGCGGGCCGGCGTCGGTCACCTCAACGAGGTGCTGCAGATGCTCGAGGAGCGCTATCATCTGCTGGAGCTGCTCGCCGGCGCGCTGCACGAGGACGGCATCTACCTGCGCATCGGCCACGAGATGCCGTCTCCCTCGCTGCAGGAGTGCTCCTTCGTGGCCAGCCCTTACGGGGTGGCGAACCGCAGCCTGGGGACGGTCAGCGTCATCGGCCCCACGCGTATGGACTACCCGGGCGTCATCGCCGCGGTGCGGGCCACCGCCGACGACCTCAGCTCGTATCTCGAAGACATCTGGTGATCGACCCCCGACCGGGACGGTGCAGTGAAGCGTGACTACTACGAGGTGCTCGGCGTGCGTCGGGACGCCGAGGCCGGCGAGATCAAGAAGGCGTTCCG
>JAAYBE010000407.1 GCA_012719015.1 Actinomycetota bacterium | reverse complement strand
ACCTGCTCGCGCACCGTGCCGTGACCGACCAGGCTCGCGACGTTGGCCGCGGGGCGCGCGGCATCGACCGCGTCGAGGTACGCGCCGAACGTGGGCCAGCGGCCGTACTCCGGACCCTGGTCGTCCAGGTACGGCCCGATCCCTTCCGACCCGACCGGCGGCCAGAGCGAGTCCCCGCAGTTGCCCACCACCACGGTGGTCACGCCCTGGCGCAGCACCGCGCCCATCGCCGGATCGACGAAGGGCAGATGATCGGCGTGCGTGTGCACGTCGATGAAGCCGGGCGCCAGGCACAGGCCGGCGCCGTCGACGGTGCGGGCCGCCGCGACTCCTCCGGGAGCCCGGCCGACGAGCACGATGCGGTCGCCGGCGACGCCCACGTCCGCCGCGCGGCCCGGCGCCCCGGTCCCGTCCAGGACCGTGGCCGCGCGGATCAGGAGGTCGAGCATCCCGTCTACCCGGTCTGCGACGTGTCTCCGCCGGCCGACGGAGCAGGGTCAGACGCGCCCCCGGGGACCGCCACACGGGGCCCGCCCGCCCGCCGGTGGGCGGCGACGCGGCGCGCGACCGCCTCGCAGGCGTCACGGACGCGGTCGATGTCGTCCTCGGTGTGCGCGGTCCCGACGGCGAAACAGCCGAACAGCGTGTAGACGCCCTCGAGCAGCAAGGCCAGCTGCAGGACGCCGTCCTTGAGGGCGACGTCGCAGCACGACGGGTCGTTGCTCTCGTGCGGCGACTCGGGTCCCGCGTCCTCGTCGAGCACGAAGTGCACCGCGGTCAGGGAGCTCCCGGGGATGCCCGCCAGCGGCGCGCCGGAGCTGTACGCCGGGATGCCTCCGGCCGCGAAGCCGTCCTCGATGGCGTGCCGCAGGCGCTCGCCGAGCACCGCGAGACGCGGGTACACCTCATCCTCGTGTTCGATCAGGTGAGAGACCATCGTCCGCGCCGCCAGCAGGGACGCCGGATGCGCCGAGTAGGTGCCGCCGGAGGCGCCCACCCGGTTGCCGCCGCCGCGGCCGCAGAGGTCGAGGACGTCGGCGCGTCCGCCGAAGGCGGCCACAGGCATGCCGCCGCCGATCACCTTGCCGACGGTGATCAGGTCCGGCTGCAGGCCGTACATCGAGCCCACGTCGCCGGCCCGGAACCTGAATCCGCAGACGACCTCGTCGAAGATGAGGAGCGCCCCGTACCGTTCGGTGAGCTCGCGCGCAAGGCCCAGGTACTCGGGCCGCCCGAACATGAACTCGCCCGCCCCGACGACCGGCTCGACGATCATGCAGGCGATCCTGTCGCCGTGGTCGCGGAACCGCGCGGCCAGATCCTCCGGATCGTTGAAGCGCGAGATCTCCACCTCGCCCTCCACGCTGGAGGGGAGCCCCTCGCTGTCGAGGGTCCACGGCTCAGGGCCGGGGTGGAGCGCGTAGCCCACGAGCCCCCAGGGCTGCGACCCCTGCCAGCCGCCGCCGACCTTCAGCACCAGCTCGCGACCGGTATAGGCGCGGGCGAGCATGATCGAGTACATGGTGGCGAGGGTCCCACTGGTCGTGAACCGCAGCTTCTCGGTGTGGAGCCGGGGGCAGAGCAGCTCGGCGGTCTCCACGGTGAGCTCGTCGGGGATGCCCAACTGCAGGAGCGTGTCTCCGCCCGCGACCGCTCCGGACAACGCCGCCGCGACCACGTCGGGGGAGTTGCCGAGGATATTGGCGAAGTGGCCCTGCCAGAAATCGAGGATGGAGTGGCCGTCCAGATCGGTCACGCGACCGCCGCGGGCCGAGGCGATGCGCGGCGGGAACGGATGACTGAGCCGCACGCCGTGGTTGCCGCCGTCCACCATCACGGCGCGCGCCCTCTCGTCGAGCGCCGCAGAGCGCGGGTTGCGCGCGCGGAACTCGCGGGAGAGCTCTTCGATCAGGGCTGTGTAGTCTTCCGGCATGAGGCCTCCCGTGCCCGTGTGACGCGGCCGAGACCGGAGGTGGTCGGCCTGCTGCGAACATAGGAGAAAACGTCGCAGGGTGTCAACGACGACGCAGATTCTTCGGT
>JAAYBE010000059.1 GCA_012719015.1 Actinomycetota bacterium | reverse complement strand
GTGCCCGGCGGCGGGTTCTTCGTCTGGCTCGAGCTGCCGGCGGACGTGTCGGCCACGCATCTCCTCCCGGTCGCCGAGCGGCACGGACTCGCCTTCGCGCCCGGCTCCCGCTTCTGCACGGACGGCGCCGACACGCACGTGCGCCTGGCGTTCAGCCTGTACGACGAGGACCGCCTCGCCGAGGGGGCGCGCCGTCTGGGCGCCGCCCTCGCCGACGGCGCGCGCCGGGACTGAGCGCGGCGCCCGACGGCGCGGCCGCGTCGTCAGTCCGCCGCCGCCTCGAGCGGAGCCGGCAGGTCGGCCTCCTCCAGCGCCCTCATGTACGGCGCCCACTCCTCCTCGCTCAGCAGCCCGGTGGCCCGATAGTACTCACGCGCCTCGGCCAGCACGTCCTCCACGTGCGCGCTCTGTTCGGCCGTGAGCGGCGTCGCACGGTGCTCGGCGAGGATGGCGTCCACCTTCTCCTGGGCGCGTGTGACGATGTCCTTCTTGCCGCCCCGGACCCAGTCGACGTGCGTGCCCCAGTCGGCCACCAGCGGCTCGTAGCGGTCCTTGACCCAGTACTGTCGGGTGAGGGCGCGACCCATGAAGCTGGCCGGGGCGGTGCCCACCTCGAGTGACTCGTCCACCGCCAGGGTCTCGTCGTCGATCGGCGTGCCGAGGAGGTACCGCCCGACGTTGCCGGCGATCTCCTCGTCCAGCACCTGGAGCACGTTGCTGTAGCCGAGCTCGCCGGCGAAGCTCCCCTGCAGGGTGTGCAGATGGCTGCCCGTCATGACGGAGGTCAGGATGCCCAGCGCCTTCTCCATGCCCGCCTGGTAGTCGAACATCTTGGCGTGCCCGCAGAAGCCGGAGGCGGTGGTCACCGGGATACCGTACCGGCGACAGAGCTGATTGGTCATCGCCCGTGTGTACCAGGTCTCGGGCGCGGCCGGCAGGCCGTGCGCCCACTTGGCGTGGACGACCCCGTCGCAGGGGTGCAGGCCCACCGGCGTGCCGCGGTTGATGAGCTGCGTGACGACGATGAAGGCCATCGTGCCGGCCCAGGACTGCACCTGGACGCCGGCGAGCGGACCGGGGGCCGTCGCGCCCGCCCGGCCGCCGGGCGACGCCCACACGCACCAGCCCAGCTCGGCGAAGCGCCAGATCGCCTCGAGCGCCTCGTCGCCGAAGGCCACCGGGGGCGCCACGTCGATCTCGGCGTCGAGCGTGACGCCGAGGCCCTGCGCCATCCTGATCGCGAACTGGTCCGAGTCCTTCAGGTAGCCGTAGTGCTGCGGCTTCACCGAGTAGCGGAAGCCGTTGGCCAGCCCCTCCAGCTGCTGCATGATCCCCGGGACGTCCTTGAGGTCGGTGAAGGCGAAGAGCGCGTCCATGACGTGGACGTTGGGCAGGGCGTCGCCGACGATCTGCACCTCGGCGTGCTCGCGTAGCGTGGCGGGGCGGAGCTCCCACGTCTCGGTGTCGACGTAGCGCATACCCATGCCCTGCAGGAAGTGCACGCGGTCGCCGCCGATGCGCACGTCCATGGCCCTGTCGCGGGCCACGATCTGGTAGCTCGAGGGGACTGAGCGCAGGCACTCCTCCGCCAGCGCGGGCGGGATCCGGACCTGGCCGGCCTCGCGGTCGACCTTGCAGCCCGCGTCCTCGAGCAGCGCCTGGGTCTTCGCGTGGCGGATGTTGGCTCCACCGGTCTCGAGGATCTCCAGGGCGCCTTGATGGATCGCCGAGAGCTCGCGCTCGCTGAGCACGTCGACGGGGGCGAAACGGCGGAAGTGGCCGTGCTGCATGTTCCTCCTCCTCTCAGGCGGCGCCGACGAACGACAGAGCCAGCTGGACGGCGCCCGGCGCCGCCGGCTCGTAACCGTCGGCGCCGATGCTCGCGGCGAAATCGGCGTTGATGGCGCCGCCGCCGACCATGACCTTGACCTGGTCGCGCAGACCCTGTTCCGTCAGCAGCTCGATGACCTTCTTGTCCTCCAGCGAGGTCACGGTGAGCAGCGCCGAGAGCGCGACCACATCGGCCCCCGTGTCGCGCACGGCGTCGACGAACTTCTGCGCCGGCACGTCGATGCCGAGGTAGTGGACCTCGAACCCCGCCGCGATCAGCAGCGTGCAGACCATCTCGATGCCGATGGAGTGGATGTCGCCCTGGACGGTCCCGGCGACCACCTTGCCCAGGGACTGGCGCTCCCCGCCGCGCGCCTTGAGGGCCTCCTCCAGGATCGGCGCCGCCGCCTTCATGGCGTCGGCGGCGCCGATCAGGTCCGGCAGCCACCGCGTGCCCGCCTCGAAGTCGTCGCCGATGGTCTTGATGGCCGCCGTCATGGCGTCGAAGGCGGCCACGGGGTCGATGCCCTCGTCAAGCGCCTTGCGCGCATGTTCGGCCGCTGCGACGGCATCGTACTCGTCCACGGCGCGGGCGAGGGCGGCGAGGGTCTCCATTCGTACCTCCGAGAGTGGTCGGCGGCGGCGCGCCGTTAGAAAGGCGTGCGGTCCACGTCCGGCGTGTCCGCCAGCAGGTTTCTGGTGTACTCGGCCTGGGGGTCGGCCAGCACGGCGTCCACCGTGCCCGTCTCCACGATCTCGCCCACGTTCATGACGGTGACCTCTTGGGCCAGGGTGCGCACCAGGGGCAGGTGGTGGGTGACGAAGATCATCGCCACCCCCGTCTCGTCGATCAGCTTCACCAGCAACTCGACGATCGACGCCTGGACCGACACGTCCAGCGAGGAGGTGACCTCGTCGCAGATGAGCACCGTGGGCTTGGCGACGAGGGCCCGCGCGATCGCCACCCGCTGGCGCTCGCCCCCGCTGAGCTGGTCGGGGTAGACGCCGAGCAGCGAGCCGTCGAGGGTGACCATCTCGAGGGCCTCGACCATGCGGTCTTCCTTCTCGCTGCGACTGAGGTCGAAGAACGTCCGCAGCGGAGGCTCCAGGATCTGACCGATGGAGCGCCGCGGGTTCAGCGACCCGTAGGGGCTCTGGAAGATGTACTGGATCGCCTGGCGGTCGGCCTTGGGCCGGTGGCGCGCGTCGCGCTTGAGCTCATGGTCGCCGAGCCTGATCTCGCCCTCGACCTTGCCCGGATGGATGCCGGCGATGGCGCGGGCCAGCGTGGTCTTGCCGCTGCCCGACTCCCCCACCAGGGCGACGCAGCAGCCGGGACGGACCTCGAGATCGACACCGTGCAGGGCCTCGGTGGTGCCGTAGAAGGCGCGCACGCCTTTGGCCGACACGACCGGCCCCGTCGCGCCCCGGCTCGCGTCGCACGCCCGGCGCGGGACGAAGTCGTTCTGCAGACTCAGCCGGGCGATCTCCTCCCAGCGCCAGCAGCGCACGCGGTGCTCCTCGGGTCCCTCGTAGGGCGGGAAGGCCTCGATGCAGCGGGGTTCGGTGTAGTCGCAGCGGTCGGCGAAGGAACACCCCGGCGGGCGTTTCCCGGGCAGCGGCGCGCGGCCGGGGATGCCGCGCAACGCGTACTTGCCGGCGAGGTCCGGGACGGACGCGAGCAGGCGGCGCGTGTAGGGATGGTGCGCGCCGCGGAAGAGGGCGTCGCGGGGGCCCACCTCCACGAGCCGTCCCGCGTACATCACGGCGATCCGGTCGGCCAGGTTGGCGACCACGGCGAGGTCGTGGGTCACGTAGAGAGCGGCCACCCCGTAGGTGCGCGCCAGGTCCTTGACGGTGCGCAGCACGTGCGCCTGGGTCGTCACGTCGAGACCCGTCGTGGGCTCGTCGAGGATGATCAGCGAGGGCCGGCACGCGAACGCCATGGCGACGGCGACGCGCTGTTGCTGGCCGCCGGAGAGCTGGTGCGGGTAGCGGCGCAGGAACTGCCTGTCGCCAGGCAGCAGCACCTCGGCCATCATCTCCCGGATGCGCTCTGCGCGCTCCGCGTCCGAGGCGCCGAACCCGTGCACCTCGAGGATCTCCCTGAGCTGTGTCCCGATGCGCAGCGCCGGATTGAGGGACATGGACGGGTCCTGCGGGACGTAGGAGGCCAGCCCGCCGCGCACCTTGCGCAGCTCGACGGGGCTCAGAGAGAGGATGTCGCGCCCCTTGATGACGACCTCGCCGCCGGCGACCACGGCTCCACGCCGCTGGTGCACCAGCAGGGCGGTGGCGGCCGTGGTCTTGCCCGAGGCCGACTCGCCGACGAGTCCCAGGACCTCGCCGCTGTGGATCGTGAACTCGACCTCGTCGTCGATGTCGGCGCCTGAAGCCTCGAGCTCCACGCGCAGGCCCTTCACGGAGAGGACGACGTCGCTCATTCCGTGCCCGTCCTGCGGTCGATGCCGATGATGGCTCGCGCCAGGCCGTCGGCGATGAGGCTGACGGCGATGGTCAGCAGGGCGATCATGACCACGGGGACGAAGACCGAGTACGGCTGCACGGCCACGCCGATGCGGTTCTCGTTGATCATGAGACCCCAGTCGGCGGCCGGCGGCTGCAGGCCGAAGCCCAGGAAGCTGAGCGCGGCGATGGTGCCGATGGAGTAGGCCAGCCGCAGGCCGAACTCCACGAACATGGGGCTGGTGATGTTGGGGAACAGCTCCGTGACCATGATGCGCCACTTGGCCGTCCCGAGCATCTCGGAGGCCAGGATGAAGTCGCGTCCGACGATCTCGAGCGTCGCGCCGCGGGCGACCCGGGCGACGCGCGGCGCATGACCGATCGCCACCGCCAGGGCGATGAGCCACGGTCTGGGGCCGAGCGCCGCCACGATCAGGAGCACGAACACGATGTGGGGGAACGCCATCACGATGTCGAGGGCGCGCATGGTGAAGTCGTCCACCGAGCGCCGGCTGTAGCCGGCGAACATGCCGAGGAGGATGCCCATCGCCATGCCCACGGCGGTGGCGGTCAGCGACAAGCTGAAGACGGTCCGTCCGCCGTTGAGCACCCGGGTCAGCACGTCACGGCCCAGGTTGTCCGTACCGAGCCAGGCCGTCGCACTGGGCATCCGATACGGCTTGCCGACGAACTCCGTCGGCCCGTACGGCGCGATGAGGGGGCCGAAGAGGGCGATCGCCAGGATGACGAGGAAGAGTCCGACGCCGATCTTGGTGCGCCGCAAGGCCCAGGCCGCCTTGGCCGTCTGGACCCACTCACGCCGGTGACGGCGCGAGGCCGTGACGTGCGGTATCTCCGGACCCTCGGGCAGGAGGTCGACGGAGTTCTCCATCGGCGTGCTCATCGCATGCCCGTCCTCAGCCGTGGAGTGATGAGGATCGTGAGGATGTCCGCGGCCAGGTTGAGGAACACGTAGGTGGCCGCGAGGATCAGCGACAGCGCCTGGATGACCGGGTAGTCACGGTTGGACACGGCGTCCACCAGCGCGCTGCCGATGCCCGGATAGGCGAACAGGTACTCGACCACGACGATGCCGCCCGCCAGCCACGCCAGCTGCATGGCGGTGCCCTGGATGGCGGGCACGACCGCGTTGGGCAGACTGTGACGGCGCATGACGAGCGGCTCAGGCAGACCCTTGAGCCGCGCCATCGAGATGTACTCGCTCTCCAGCACCTCGATGGTGGACGCGCGCAGCAGGCGCACGATGTACGGCAGCACGGCCAGCGTCAGCGTCATCACCGGCAGGATGAACAGGTCCAGCTGCCCCAGATACGGGGCGAAGGGGTCCAGACGGGAGATCGGCGGCAGGATGTGGAGCACCTGCGTCGAGAGCAGCAGGATGAGGACGATGCCGATGACGAACTCGGGCAGGGCCGAGAGCGTGAGCGTGGCGATCGTCGCTGTGGCGTCGAGCTTCGTGTCCCGTTTGAGCGCCGTGTACGCCCCGATGCCCATCGAGAGAGGCACGCTGACGAACGCCGCGAGCACGACCAGCAGGAACGAGTTGTAGAGACGCCGCCCGATGACCTTGGTGACCGGCTGCTGCATGCCGGCCAGTGAGGTGCCGAGGTCGCCGTGCGAGATGTCGCCGAGCCACGCGGCGTAGCGCACCGCGACCGGCCGGTCGAGACCCAGTTCCTCCCGCAGGATGGCGAGCTTCTCCGGAGTGGCGCGCGGTCCGAGGATGGCGCGCGCCGGATCGCCGGGCAGCAGGTTGGTCATCATGAAGATGAGGACCGACGCGAAGAACAGCGTGATGAACCCGAGGATCACGCGCCAGAGGATGTGCTTCGCCAGAGGCATGATCGTCTACCTTCGAAGAAGGGCGTCCCCGGGGGCGGCCGCACGGCCGCCCCCGGGCAGCAGAGGTGATGTTCCCTGGAGCATCGGCCGGCGCTGGTCTGCTAGGCCAGCCACATCTCGTTGACGAACCCGGCGTTGAACGGGATGCCGCTCATATCCGGCGCCGTGCCCTTGACCTGCTCCGTATACGCGTCAACCTGGTTGACCCAGGACCACACGTCCCACGGCCCGATGTCGTAGTCCACCGCCCAGCTCTCGTGCATGATCTCCGTACGCTTGGCCTCATCGACGGTGGCGAAGGCCTCGTCGATGCGCTCCCAGTAGCCGGGCTCCTGCCAGTGCGGCTCGTTCCAGGACTTGACGAACCGGCACGCCGACAGGTAGGTGTTGGCCGAGTACCAGCCCGGCCCGTTGGGCCAGGTGAGGTACTTGTCGCCCCACAGGACGCCGACGTCGATCTTCTTGACCGTCACCGTGACGCCCGCCTGCTTGGCCTGCTCGGCGAAGATCTGCGCCGCCTCCACGTGGCCGGTCTCCACCTCGGCCGTGAGCAGCTCGAACGACAGGTCCGTGTACCCGGCCTGCTTGAGCAGCGATTTGGCCTGCTCGATGTCCTGGGTGCGCTGCGGCGTGTCGAACGGGTAGGCCGGATCGACGATACCCCACATGTCGTTGCCGACGCGCCCGAAGCCCTCCAGGGCGAGGTCGACCATCTGCTGGCGGTCCATGATGAGGCGCATCGCCTGACGCACGCGCACGTCCGACCACGGCTTGATCTGCGTGTCCCAGAAGATGTAGTTCCACTTGCCGGTCTCAGAGGTGACGGTCTTGAAGCCTGCCTGCTCGACCAGCGTCACCTGGGTGGCGGGCAGGTTGGAGGCCGCGTCCAGCTCCCCGCCCTGCAGGGCGTTGACCATGGCGGTGACGTCGACGAAGTCGATGGTCTCGACCTCGTCCACGTAGGGTCCCACGCCCCAGTAGTCCTTGAAGCCGGGGAAGATGCTGCGGTCGCCGGGGGTGAACTGGCCGTACGTGAACGGTCCCGTCCCGACGGGGTTCTTCGCGTCGTACCCCTCCGGGTGGACGACGGCATGGATGAACGCCAGGCTGTTGACGAAGTCGGCGTTCGGCTGCTTGAGCACGAACTCGACCGTGAGGTCGTCGATCGCCTTGATCCGATTGCGGTCCAGGTCCTCGAAGCTCTCGGCGGCCACGTTGGGGAACTTGGGGTCGGTGATCTTCTTGAACGTGTAGACCACGTCGTCAGAGGTGAAGGACTTGCCGTTGTGCCACGTGACGTCGGGACGGAGCTTGACCGTCCACACGTCGGCCTTCGCGTTCGGCTCGGCCGAGAGGGCAAGGGCCGGCTGCACCTTGAAGTCGTGGTCGTGCTGGAAGAGCCGCTCGAAGACCTGGCGACCGCGGAGGTTGTCCGGCTGCGTCATGCCGACCATGGGGTCGACGACGTCGCGCTCAGAGCCCCCGATGACGCCGATGCGCAGACGGCCGCCCGCGACCGGTGACGCCGCTCCGGCCCCCGGCGTCTCGGTCGGCTCGGTGCCGCCGCCGCAGGCGGCCAGCCCCGGGGCCAGGGCGGCGCCGGCGCCGATGAGGCCGGCGCTCTTGAGCAGGTCCCGGCGGGTGACCCGGCTGCCCATCAGGCGGCTGACGAGACCCTCGTCCTCGCGGTCAATGTACGACATGCTGCCTCCCCTGGCTCATCTCGGACGGCAGCGGCGGCGCTCCGCCGATGCCGTGGCCGATCTCCTGACGTTGTCGATCGTGATCGAAGCGTACCGAATGGCGTGTCGCGAAGGAAGTGCGCGCGTTCGCTGCATGACCCTTCCAGCCCCTCCGGCCCGGTGACCCTCGCCGCCGACCGCGTCGGTCGCGGCGACACCGGGCCTCTGCTGAGCCGCCTCGCCGGACGCACGCGCCCTGCCGAGAGGGCGCGCTGGTTTGCTGTCGGTGTACGACCGGTCAAATCTCACTAAACACGCTGACGGTGTGGGTGTCAAGGCCCCGTGGCGTTCGGACGGGGCGACGCGCCTCGCAGGAGGCCTCACCGCGCCGTCCCCCCGCTCAATATGTCCCGTACTTGGCGGCGCATCGCTTCATCGCCACCACGTTCTCGCGTTTGGAGTCCCACGGCGTCTCGCACTCGGCTCCGAGGATGAAACCGCCGCCCGGCGCGCAGTCCTCGATCAACTCCCTGCAATAGGCGTCGACCTCGTCCGGCGTCCCGTACACCATCAGCGACGAGGGCACGTTGCCGCAGATCGGGATGACCCCGCCGAGGACCTCCTTGGCCTTCTTCATGTCGGTCTTCTCGAGATCCATGAGCAGCCGACCCTTGGGAAGCCCGTCGGCCAGCGTCCTGATGCCGGCCAGATGCGCGGTCAGGTCGTTGTCCCAGTGCGCCCACACGTTGAAGCCGCGCTCGACCCAGGCGTCGATCATCTTCTTGGCGATCGGGATGTACAGCTTGTCGTAGAGGTCCGGCGGCATTCCGGGCGGGCCGCCGTTGTAGAAGAAGATGTTCTCCGCGCCCGGCAGCTCGCCGGCGCCCATCGTCTCGGCCTCCTGCGCCGCCTGCATCACCTCGTAGTCGGCCAGCCACTCCATCACCTCGATCAGCTTGTCGGGGATGGTGTACATGTCCATCACCAGCTGGTTGATGCCGCGATAGGACTGCAGCATGTCCAGGGGATGCTCGGACCGGCCGCCGATGAGGATGGGGATCCCGGTCTTGGCGTAGAACCGGCGCCACGCCTTCGACCATACCTGCTTGTGCTCGAAGTGGTAGTAGAGGAAGTCCTCCACGCTGCGCTCGTGGATGCCGTTCTTCAGCTCCGTCGAGAACAGGATCGTGGCGAAGCCCCGCTCCATGACGTCGTCGTAATCCTGGATCAGCACCTTCTCGTAGATGCTCGGCAGGTTGCCGTCCGGCGGGAACTCGTCCCAGAGACGCCAGTCGAGGGT
>JAAYBE010000406.1 GCA_012719015.1 Actinomycetota bacterium | reverse complement strand
GCCTCTCGGGGCGCCGTTGTCATGCTCAGGAAAGGACTAGTGCCAACGCCCCGGAGGCCCAATCGGGTCAGTAGGGATCAGGTTGAGAGCGGCGCCGGTCCTCATCGAGGACGGCGCTCACCCGTGCCGAGGCGCCGGCGTCACTGGAGCGATGACCGGTAACGGAGGCGACGAAGAGCTCGTGTCCCACACAGACCAGCTCGACGTCGCTCGCGGTCACGACAGTGGCAGTCCGCGGCACAGTGCGCAGTAGCGCGATCTCGCCGAAGGAGTCGCCGGGCCCGAGCCGTCGCACCTCGTGTCCACCTTGGTAGACGACGAGCTCGCCGGATCGCACGACGAAGAACTCCTCGCCGGACTCGCCCTCGCTGACGACGGTGGTCCCGGCGGGCAGGCGTCTGGGCTCGACGGTGCACGCGATGCGCGCGACTGCGACACCTGTGAGTGCGGCGAAGACAGGCACTGAGCCGAGCAGCGTGACATCTGCGTTCTGTGGCGTCGTGAGCTTGTTGGCGACGACGAGACCCCGCCAGGCCAGCAGAGGGCTGGCGGCCAGTACTAGACCGACCGCCAGCAGAGCTGTGGGGAGCCCGATCTGCTCCGACAGCAGCGGCGCTGCGACTGATCCGAGTGCGTATGCGCCGGCACCGATCCCGTGAATCGCACCCCAACCTCGGCCCGCCACATGATCGGGGAGTAGCCGGGTCACCTGGTCCGCCCCGAACGTCCACAACATCGCGTTCCCGGCGCCCGCGACGGCTAGGAGGATCCAGGCAGGCGTCGCCTCGCCGAAGAGCCCCAGGAGCGCGGCGCCGGCGCCGTACAGGATGGCGCCGATCGCGAACCAGCGAACCCCGTGTCTGTCCCGGGCGACGAAGGTCGCAGCCGATCCGAGGAAGCTGCCCACGCCCAGCGCCGTCATCAGCGAGCCGGCGAGCACCTGGGCTCCCTGGTCGGTGGAGGCGAGCTCGGTTGCCCGCAGGATGATGGCAACCGAGAGGAACCCGCTCATCACACGCCCGAGCATGAGGAGGGCGAACGCCGCCCGCGCGCCGGGCCGTGCGAAGAGGGTCACTCCGCGCAGGGGGGCCAGCCACTTCGCGCGCCCTGGCGTCGGCACACTCTGGGAACGCTTGAACTCGGTACGGATCCCGCGAGTGACGAGGGCCGTCAGTGCGTATGCGATGGCCAGGCCGACGAACACCGCACCCACGTCTGCCTGGGCGAGGAGGAGAGCAGCTGTCGCCGGACCTATGACAGCGCCGAGTCCGTTGGCGATGCTCCAGGCCCCATGGGCCGGCAGCAGGTGCTCAGGGGTGCGCACGAGCTCTGGCAGCATCGCCTGCATGCTCGGCTTGAGCAGTGCGGAGATCGCAGATCCCACACCGACCACGACGAGCAGGACGGGCAAGGCCGCTCCCGACCAGACGACGGCGGCAGTGACCACCGCGATCACGGCGAAGAGTGCGTTGACTCCTGCGACGATGAGCGGCCGTGAGACCTTGTCCGCGACGGTGCTGATGAGGCTGGCGCTGATCGCCGCTGGAAGGACCCGCAGCGCCGCGACGAGACCGACGGCTGCAGGGCCACCCAGATCGAGGGCGATGATTGATGCGCCAAGGAGGAAGGCGCCTTCGGTGGCGGACCAGGAACCTACAGCGAAGAGCAGCCTGCGAAGATCCCGATGGGACAAGGCATCCCGAGTCGAGGTCCATCTCGAAAGCGATTCGCCTGCGGCCACATCGCCAAGAATGGACGGGAGGGCCGTGTGTGGCAAGCATCCGGATGGCCCCTGGAACAGAACGCCCACATCGGACTCCTCGGTCGGGAATGTCGTCCACACACGCCGACTGCAGGCTGCTCTCGGCCAGTGCCTTCGGAAGAGTTCCGCCATGGCACAACGAAACGCACAGGCCCCGACGGCTTCAGAGACTGTCAACTCGGTGACCCTCGTGGGCCGCGTGAGCGCGGCCCCGGAGGTCCGCGAGCTCCCCAGCGACGACGAGCTCGTCACGTTTCGCCTCATCGTCGCTCGTCCACCGGGACGCAAGGACGCCGACTCCGCTCAACGAACCAAGGTGGACGTCATCGACATCGCCTGCTGGAGCGCCCGGAGCAGGAGAGCGGCACGCAGGCTCGAGCCCGACACGATCGTCCAGGTGCAGGGTGCCCTCCGCCGCCGCTTCTTCCGCACCGGTGGGGGAGCCGCGAGCCGGTACGAGGTCGAGGCACGCTCAATCACACGCGCCAAGACCTGATCACTCCGGGTCTCAAACCG
>JAAYBE010000405.1 GCA_012719015.1 Actinomycetota bacterium | reverse complement strand
TCGACATCGGCCCCGCGATCATCGCCGCTCACCCCTGGGCGGAGGCGGAGTTCCGTCGCGTCGGACGCGGCGCCGTGCTCTGCAACTCCCCGTACGATGTCGCCGCCACATACCTGCTCTGCAGGGAAGCCGGCGTACCGTTCACCGATGCCGACGGGAGTACGCTGGACGACCGTCCGGTGCTCGGCTCAGACGTCTCGTTCCAGATGGCCACGGTCGCCGCCGGCAACGAAGGGCTGCAGGCGGCTCTTATCGCAAGCGTGCAACGCGGTATCGCCGGACTGCGTCGGACGCGCAGCCAGTCGGGAGGGCGACGGTGACGGATTGGCACGTCGCCATGCTCCAGGAGGAGCTGGACGAGGGCACGGTGAGGTGCCACGTCTGCCCCCGACTGTGCAGGGTCGCGCCCGGCAAGAGCGGCGTGTGCCGGGCACGCGTCAATCGCGACGGCGTCCTCTACGCCATCACCTACGGCAGGGTCTGCAGCGTCGCCGCCGACCCGATCGAGAAGAAGCCCCTGTACCACTTCTTCCCAGGCACCAAGGTGCTCTCTCTCGGGAGCGTGGGCTGCAACTTCGCCTGCCGGCACTGCCAGAACTGGCAGATCGCCCACGCCGACCCTTCCGAGGCCACACGCGACCTGCGCGACCTGCCCGTCCGCAACCTCGCCGTCCTCGCCGCCAACAATGCGTGCCAGGGCGTGGCCTGGACCTACAACGAGCCGACCATCTGGTTCGAGTACATCCTCGACGGCGCACAGGCGGCCCACAAGCACGGGTTGTACACGGTGATGGTCACCAACGGCTACATCACGGAGGACGCCCTGGCCATGCTGGCACCCCACATCGACGCCTACCGTGTCGACGTCAAGGGCTTCAGCAACGCCCAGTACAAGGAGCTCTGCCGTATCCCCGACATGCGGCCGGTCCTCGAATCAGCCGAACGGGCCAAAGCGGCGTACGGCTGTCATGTGGAGATCGTGACCAATGTGATCCCGACCTTCAACGACGACGACACCACCCTGCGCGGCATCGCCACCTGGATCGTCGAGCGGCTCGGCCCGGAGACGCCATGGCACGTCACCCGGTTCATGCCGTACCTCGAGTTCTCGCATCTGCCGCCGACGCCCCTCTCAAGCCTCGAGCGCGCGATCACGATCGGTCACGACGCCGGCCTGCAGTTCGTCTACATCGGCAACGTGCCGCGTCACGACGGGGAGAACACGATCTGCCCCAGATGCAGGAGGTTGCTGGTGCGGCGGACCGGCTACGCGGTTGAGGATGTCGCTCTGCGGGGAACATTCTGTGCGATGTGTGGGCAGAACGTGAACGTGCGCACGACGATCAAGGGGTGACGTGCGGGACAACGGGGACAACGCCCCGTCCTGCGGTGGGGTGTGCCGGACCGGTGATCGGGAGGACGAGCGGTTTTGGATGATTACGTGAAGATCGACATCCCGGCGAAGGCGGAGTTCGTCTCTCTCGGTCGTCTCGCCCTCTCCGGTCTTCTGCGCTCACGCGGGGGCTACTCCGAGGATGCTCTCGACGACCTGAAGCTCGCGCTCACCGAGGCGTGCTCCAACTCAGTGCGACATGCGTACGACCACGATGAGGGCCAGGTGCACCTTGAGTTCACGGTCCACAGCGACCGCGTCACGCTCCTCATCCGCGACGAGGGCGGCGGGTTCCATGAGGAGGACGACGACTGCCCCGAGTGTCGCGGCTTCGACGGGCTCCATCTGGCCGAGGGCGGCATGGGCATGTCGATCATCCGTGCCGTGGTCGACGGCTTCGACCTGCAGAAGCCCAACGGGGGCGGCACCGTCCTCATCCTCACCAAGCACCGCGATCTGTGATCCTCTGCGCGTGAGTCACCGGCGGCCGGAGGGTTTCGCAGCGCCGCGCCCGCAGGAACAACCCCGTCATCAGCGGTCCATCAGTCCGCGCGCGGACACCGCGCCGACGACGACGGCGGGAGGCCTCCATGTTCGATGACCTGCGTCAGCGCACTGTGGCGACGGTGCTCTTCGACGAACATCACGGCGAGGCGTGGTCCGTCCGTCCCGAGGCGGCGGCCGGGATGCGGCCGTCCCACCCGGCGGCAGCATCGTACACCGCCGCCGCCGCCGAGCTCAGAGCGCGCGACTTCGACGTGGCGACCTCGGTGGGTCGTCCGCTCGACGAGGTGGCGCTGTCCGCGGCCGACGTCCTCGTGATCGCCCACCCCAGCGACCCGAGATGGGAGCGGACCGTGGGCGGTGATCCGCCCGTGTTCTCCCCGGCCGAGATCGCCGCGATCCACGCCTTCGTCGCTGCGGGTGGAGGCCTCATCGTGCTGGGCGACGAGGAGGAGGAGAAATACGGGGACAATCTCAATGCGCTTCTGCAGCCGTTCGGCCTGGGACTCGAGGACACGATCGTGTTCGACGACGGTGAGGAGGGCGTCCCGTCCTGGGTGGTCGGAGAGCCAGTACCGGAGGCGTCCGAGGCCGGCCTTCTGCACCGCGTGGAGAAGGTGGGCCTCTACCGGGCGGGGACCCTCTCCGCCGACGACACCACCGCGGTCGTGGTGCGCACAGGCGCGACGGCCGACCCGCCCGGGGCCGCGCTCGTCGCGGCCGTGCCGTACAGACAGGGACGGGTGGTCGCCGTCGCCGACTCCGACCTCTTCGGCGACGACTATCTCCCGCGTCACGACAACCGGCAGCTCTGGCTGAACCTCGTGTACTGGGCCGCAGCAGCGGCGTTCGGGTCCGACGCCTCCGCGGTCGTCTCGCAGGCGGCACAGGACCCTGCGTGGCTGCGCCTCAAAGAAGCCACCGATGCCCTGCGCCTGTTGCAGGAGCCCCAGGGGGAGGTGGATCTCGGCAAGCACGATGCCGGAGAAGTACGCGCGCTGGTCGTGGCCATGGCCGAGGCGGTGGCCGATCTCGCGCCCCGGTTCCCCCACGAGGAGGACTACCTGGCCCAGGTCGTGACGGACCTCCGGGACTGGGTCGAAGGCGGGTGCGGCCGGCCCGACTTCCGCCGCTCCCTCGACCTCTTCCGGCCGGACCTGCACCGCCGCGACGGTGTCGAGAACCTGGTCGTGTTCCCGCTCTACACGCCGAACGGCTCACCCGATACCCGGTTCGAGGCGCTCATCACGCGCACGCCGTGGCCGGAGTTCGTGGCGCGCATCGAGCGTGAGCTGTACGACAACGCCAAGTTCGTCCCGGTGCGGCTCGTGGACAACACGGCCGGATACGACAGCGAGTGCGCGGTGCTGTTCCCGGAGACGGTCAGCGTCGCCGAACGACCCTCCAACCATTTCGGCGCCATCTTCTGCGACCGCGAGTCGACCCGCTTCCGGCGGGCCACGCTCCGGGCGGCAGAGGTGCTCGCCATGGATCTGCCGCCGGACGCCCTGGCGCTCGCGTCCTCCCCGGACCTGGCCCTCGAGACCTACATCCTCTGGGACATGATCCACGACCGGTGGCACAGCCATGGCGACCTGCCCTTCGACCCGTTCATGATCCGCCAGCGGCTGCCGTACTGGATGTATTCGTTGGAGGAGCTCCGCGTCGACCTTGCGACGTATGGGTCCGCGGGGGACCTCGCGCGCGACGGGTTCCCCTTCGCCCGCTACGTCCAGTACGCGATCTTCTTCGACCGGCTGCTGCGCTTCCCCATCACCGGCGGCAGGACGCGCAACTACGACGGCCTCGGCGGGCAGCTCCTCTTCGGCTTCCTGCACCATCACGGCGTCGTGCGGTGGACCGACAACCGCCTTCTGGTGCGATGGGAGAGGGTCGAGGACGCCGTCACCGAGCTGCGCACGCTGATCGAGGAGCTCTATCGTCGTGGGATCGAGACGAGCCGCGTGACCTACTGGATCGCGGCGCACGACCTCATCTCTCGCTACGTGACGCCCAACGTCAACTCACAGTGGCGGGCGGACAGGCGGGTGTACTCCGACGAGGCCGAGCCGCGCGCGTGGATCGATCGCGTGCTTGACGACGAGTTCCCGCTCAACATGTTCTACGAGTCGCTCAGGAAGAAGCTGGCGACGTGACCCGCCGGCGCCAGGAGGCCGCCGCCGGCCCGCTCAGCCTGTTCGCCAGCGACAACTACGCCGGCGCGCATCCCGAGGTGCTCGAAGCGGTCGCGGCCGCCAACGAGGGCTGGGCGCCGGCGTACGGGGCCGACGAATGGACGGTGCGCCTGCGCGGACTCTTCCACGGGCTCTTCGGCGCAGCTGAGACGTTCCCGGTGTTCAACGGCACCGGCGGCAACGTCACTGCGCTCGCCGCGCTGCTCAGGCCGTACGAGGCGGTGATCTGCCCGGAGACGGCGCACATCAACGTCGACGAGTGCGGGGCGCCCGAGCGTATCGCCGGCGCCAAGCTGGTGGATGTGCCGACTCCGGACGGCAAATTGACCCCAGGCCTGGTGCGGTCGCGGCTCGTCGGCCTCGGGGACCAGCACCATGTGCAGGCCCGGGCGGTCTCGATCTCGGAATCCACGGAGCTCGGCACCGTGTACACGCCGGCGGAGGTCCGCGCATTGGCCGATACGGCGCACGCTCACGGGCTGGTGCTCCACATGGACGGCGCCCGGCTGGTGAACGCAGCCGCCGCGCTCGACGTGGACCTCGTCGAGCTCACCGGCGACTGCGGGGTCGACGTGCTCACGCTCGGCGGCACCAAGTGCGGCCTCCTCGGGGCCGAGGCGGTCGTCTTCCTTCGGCCCGAGCTGGCCGAGGGCTATCCGTACGTGCGCAAGCAGGGCACCCAGCTGGCCTCCAAGATGCGCTTCGTCTCCGCCCAGCTCCTGCGCCTGTTCGAAGACGGCCTCTGGCGCGAGGCGGCGGGACACGCCAATGCGATGGCCCGCCGCCTCGCCGCCGCAGCCGCGGCACTGCCCGGCGTGGATCTGGCCTACCCCGTGGAGGCGAACGCGGTGTTCCTGGCGCTGCCCGCGGCGGCGATCGCCCGCCTGCATGAGCGGTATCACTTCTACGTCTGGGACGACGACGCCGGCGTGGTGCGCCTGATGTGCTCGTGGCAGACGACCCCGGAGGATGTCGACCAGCTGGCTGATGCGCTACGTGCGGCGGTGGTCGGCTGAGTCGGCGG
>JAAYBE010000404.1 GCA_012719015.1 Actinomycetota bacterium | reverse complement strand
CGTCGCCTGGTCCGTCCCGTTCCTGCGCGCGGCGGCGCGGCTCGGCGTCCGGGTCCACGTCAAGGTCGACACCGGCATGGGCCGGCTGGGCGTGCGCCCCGACGAGGCGGCCGGCCTGTGCGCGCGGGCGAGCGAGGCCGGCGTCCTGGCCGGCCTGATGAGCCACTTCGCCACCGCGGACGAGGAGGACACGGCGTTCTTCGAGCTGCAGCTGGGCCGGTTCACGGAGCTGGCGGCCGGGCTCAAGGCGCGGTATCCGAGTCTCCTCTGTCACACCGCGAACAGCGCGGCGACGCTGCGCGGCCCGCGCGCCCACTTCGACATGGTCCGTACAGGCATCGCCATGTACGGGCTGGCGCCGGCCAACGACGATCCCTTCCTGCACGACCTGCGACCGGCGATGAAGCTCGTCTCCCACCTCGCGGGGGTCCGTGAGGTCGGCCCCGGCGACTCCGTGGGCTACGGTCGTACCTGGATCGCCGACGAGGACACGCGCATCGGCGTCGTCCCGGTGGGCTATGCGGACGGCGTGCGGCGCGCCCTGGGCAACATCGGCGAGGTGCTGGTCGCCGGCAGGCGTTGTCCCATCGTCGGACGTATCAGCATGGACCAGATGACGGTGCGGCTGCCCGGCGGTTGGGGCCGGCCCGGGGACGAGGTCGTGCTGTTCGGCGCCGCCGGGGACGGCGTGGCCGGCGGCGCGTCCGTCGCCTGGACCTGGCCCTCCGCCCCGCGCCGCGACGAACGGGGGACGCCGCGGATCCTGTGCGAGGAGGTCGCCGCGCTGCTCGGCACGATCAACTACGAGGTCACCTGCGACGTGGCCCCGCGGGTGGTGCGCCGTTACCGCGGCGAAGCTCCCGCGGAGTGACGGGGTCTATGGCCCGCTACGCCCCCACCTCACCGACGCTCGACGAGATCACGCGCGTGGCGCTCGCCGCGCTCGGCCCCGGCGAGGCCGGCTGGCTGGTGGGCGGCTGCCTGCGCGACGAGCTCCTCGCACGCCGCATCCGCGACATCGACATCGTCGTCGACGGCCGCCAGGAGGCGCTGGCGCGGGCGCTCGCCGACCGGGTCCGCGGCGACGTGTACGCCACCTCGGACGTGTTCGGCGGCTGGCGTGTGCTGGCCGGCGACCTGCGCATCGACGTCGCCGGCCTGCGCGGCGGCCCGCCCGATCCGGAGACGCGCGCCCGGCGCCTCGAGGCGGACCTGCGCGCGCGCGACTTCACCGTCGACGCCCTGGCGCGCCCTCTCGACGGCCACGACATGGTCGATCCGCTGGGCGGGCTCTCCGACCTGGCGGCGGGCCGCCTGCGCCTGTGCTCACCGGCCTCGCTCGACGACGACCCCCTGCGCGTGCTGCGGCTGTCGCGGCTGGCGCGGGAGCTCGACCTGGTGCCGGACGCGACCGCGACCGAGGCCGCCTTCCGCGCCGCCCCGAGCCTGACCCGCGTGAGCGGGGAGCGCGTGCGCGACGAGCTCTGCGCCCTCCTCGCCACGCGCGCCGCGTCGGTGGCGCTGCGCGACCTTGCAGTCTGGGGCGCGCTCGCCGTCGTGCTGCCCGAGGTCGACCAGTTGCGCGGCGTCGAGCAGAACCCCTACCACCACCGGGACGTCTTCGAGCACACGACCGAGGCGCTGACCTACGTGGTCGGCGTGG
>JAAYBE010000403.1 GCA_012719015.1 Actinomycetota bacterium | reverse complement strand
GCGTCGAGCGTCTCGCTCGTGGCGGCGTCGCCGATGGAGTGGACGTGGATCTGGAAGCCGGCCTTGTCGAGCTTCTGGAACGCCTCGTTCATCGCCGCGGGCTGCCAGATGGGCTCGCCGCGGAAGTCGGGGTCGCCCTTGTACTCCTCCGCGTCGGCGTAGGGCTCCGCGAGGTACGCCGTGTGCCCCTCGACGACGCCGTCGGCGAAGACCTTGACGGCCGGGGTCTTGAACATGCCGTGCGTGTGCTTGGCGCGCTCCGCCTTCGCCGCCTTGATCCAGTCGGTGAGGTCGTCCTCCGGCGTGATCTCGAGGGCGGCACGGATGCGGACGGTCAGCTCACCGTCCCTCGCCATCTCCTCGAGCGCCTGTGTGGCGTTGCCGTCGATGTACAGGATCGGGTCGAAGACCGTGGTGAGGCCGAGCGGCGCGGCGATCTCGTCCTGGAACCAGTGCATGGCCTCCTTGTACTGCTCCACCGTGTAGTCGGGGAGCCTGGCGGTCATGAGGTCGGCGGCCGTCTCGCGCAGGGTGCCGGACGGCGTGCCGTGCGGCGGGTCAGTGACCTCCGTGCCCGGGACGCGCTCGATCACGCCGTCCTTGGGGTCCGGGGTCGCGCCGGTGATCTCCGCGAACTCGAGCGCCTTGCTGTTCACCCAGAGCGAGTGATGGTCCTCGGACCACAGGGCGACCGGACGGTCCGGCACCACCGCGTCCAGATCCTCCTTGAGAGGTCCGATGCCGGGCACCACGGTGTTGCTCCAGCCGATGCCGCGGATGACCTCGAAGTCCGGGTGTGCGTCGGCGAAGTCGGCGACTGCATCGACGTAGTCCTCGACCGTCGGAAGACCCCAGAGCTGGGCCATGAAGACCATCTCCGCCGAGCCCATGCTGGCGTGCATGTGCGAGTCGACGAACCCCGGGAGCATCATCCTGCCCTTGAGGTTGACGACCTTGGTCTTCTTGCCGATGTAGGCCTTCGCCCGTCTGTCGCTGCAGACGAAGACGATCTTGCCGCCGCGCACGGCGACTGCCCTGGCGCGCGGCTTGCTCTTGTCGACCGTCCACACATATCCGTTCCGGTAGACGGTGGTCGCGGGTCTCGGCTTGGGTTTGGGCTTTGGCTTGGCTGCGGCGACGGTGGGAAGCACGAGAAGCGCACCGAGGCAGACGGCCGCTCCGAGCAACGCGATTCGTCTCATGACGCGATCCCCTTCATGGTCTCAGATCGAATGGCGGCGCCGGACGGCTCACCGCTCTCGTGCGTCCGGCGTGATGCACCGCGGGTGTCCCGTCTCGCATCCCCCCTCGACGACCGTGGTGCGCCCAGACCCGGCCGCGCGCACGGCGCTGCTTCGTTGACGCGTGAGGACATCTTGGCACAAGGGTCGCAGTCCGGGAAGAGCCCGCCGCCGTCACCTGCCGACCTCGCCCGCCGCGACACGACCGGCGCGGCACGTGAGATCCCGTGATAGCCTCCGGCCATGCTCGCCCTGGTCCTCGCTTTCGCCGCCAGCCTCTCGTACGGCGTGGGCGACTTCATCGCCGGGTTCGAGGCGCGGCGGACGTCACTCTGGACGGTCCTCCTCTT
>JAAYBE010000402.1 GCA_012719015.1 Actinomycetota bacterium | reverse complement strand
GGACAAGTCCAACATCATCACGCTCGCCTGGGCGGGGACGGTGTGCTCCGACCCACCCATGCTGAGCGTGGCGATCCGGCCCACACGACACTCACACCGGCTGGTCGATGCGGCGCGCGAGTTCGTCGTCAACGTCCCGCGCGCCGACCAACTCACCGAGGTCGACCTCGCCGGCGTGTGGTCGGGGGTCGAGCACGACAAGTTCGCCGAGCTGGGCTTCACCGCCACGCCGGCGAGCCGGGTCGCGGCGCCGCTCATCGAGGAGTGCCCGATCAACATCGAGTGCGTCGTCAGGCATCAGCTGGCCCTGGGCGCCCACGACCTGTACCTCGCCGAGATCGTCGCCGTGCAGTACGACGAGGACGTCCTCGACGCGCGGGGGCGTGTGCAGACGCGCGAGCTGGCGCCGGTTGCCTACATGGAGGGCGAGTACTGGTCGCTCGGCCGGCGCATCGGCATCTACGGGGGCGCGGCGAAGGCGTCGGGGAGGCGCTAGAGTACGCTTATGAGCTACTACATCAGCACGCCGATCTACTATGTGAACAGCGAGCCGCACCACGGTCATGCGTACACCACCATCGCCGCCGACGTGCTGGCGCGGCACCATCGCCAGCGGGGCGAGGACGTCTTCTTCCTCACCGGCGTGGACGAGCACGGCACCAAGATCGCCCAGGCGGCCGAGGAGCGGGGCCTCACGCCGCAGCAGCTCGCCGACGTCATGGCTCCCAGGTACCGCGCCCTGGCCGCGGCGGTGGGCGCCTCCAGCGACTTCTTCATCCGCACCACGGACCCGGAGCACGAGGCCTTCGTGCAGGGGTTCGTGGAGAGGCTGCGGGCCGCCGGCGACATCGAGAAGCGCACCTACGGCGGCCTCTACTGCACCGCCTGCGAGGGCTTCTGGTACGAGCGCGACCTCACTCCCGAGGGCCTGTGTCCCCAGCACGGCGTCAAGCCCACATGGCTCGAGGAGGAGAACTACTACTTCCTCCTCAGCCGCTACCAGGACCGTCTGGCCGAGTTCTTCCGCAGCAACCCGGGCTTCGTGCGCCCACGCTCGCGCTACAACGAGGCCCTGTCGTTCATCGAGCAGGGTCTCGAGGACATCAGCATCAGCCGGAGCAGCATCACCTGGGGCATCCCCGTCCCGTGGGACGAGGAGCAGGTCATCTACGTCTGGGTCGATGCGCTGATCAACTACCTGAGCGCGCTCACCTACGCGCGCCCCGGCGAAGACCTGACGGCGCGGTACTGGCCGGCGTTCCACTTCCTGGCCAAGGACATCCTCAAGTTCCACGCCGTGATCTGGCCGGCCCTGCTCATGAGCGCGGGCTACGACCTCCCCTCCGGCGAGCTCATCCACGGTTACCTCCTGGTGGGCGGCGAGAAGATGAGCAAGACGCGCGGCAACACGCTCGACCCCTTCGCGGTGATCGAGGAGGTCGGGGCCGAGCCGCTGCGCTACTACCTCATGCGCGAGGTCACGCTGGGGCAGGACGGCGACGTCAGTCTCGAAGGCCTCTACGCCCGCTACAACAACGAGCT
>JAAYBE010000058.1 GCA_012719015.1 Actinomycetota bacterium | reverse complement strand
TTCTACTCCCGGCCGCAGACCCTCCAGGACGCGGTCGACCACGTCGCCGGCAAGGTGATGAGCGCCCTCGGGTTCGCGCACGACCTGTTCCCGCCGTGGGATGGGGGCCGCGCCTGATGGCGTCCCCCCGACCCGCACCCGGGTCCGGCGATCTGCCCCTGGACCGCGAGCCTTCGCGCATCGAGGCCATGTTCGGCGACATCGCGTCGCGGTACGACCTCATGAACCGGCTCATGACGGCGGGGCTCGACGGGCGCTGGCGCCGCATGGCCGCGTCCGAGGCGCGTCTCTCGCCCGGGGGCGAGGCCCTCGACGTGTGTTGCGGCACGGGTGACCTCGCGTTCAGCCTCGTCGAGGCCTGTCCGGCGTGCGCGGTGACGGGCCTGGACTTCACCCCCGCGATGCTGGCGCGGGCACGGGAGAAGGCCGCGGCACGGGCGCGCCGCGGCGACCCCGTCCCGCACGCCTTCCTGGAGGCGGACCTGCTCGACCTGCCCTTCGACGACGGGCGCTTCGCCGCGGTCACTGTCGGCTGGGGGGTGCGCAACGTGCCCGACGTCCCGCGCGCCTTCGCCGAGATGGCGCGCGTGACCCGTCCGGGCGGCCGCGTCGTGTGCCTGGAGTCCACCCTTCCGTCGACCTCCTGGAGCAGACGCTTCCACGCCCTGTGGCAGGGATGCGTGGTGCCGACGCTGGGGCGCCTGGTCAGCGGTGATCGGTCCGCGTACTCGTACCTGCCCGCGTCCGTGGCCGCGTTCCCGGGAGCCGACGAGCTCGCGGCGGTCATGAGCCGTGCCGGCCTCGTGCGGGTGCGCTACCGGCGCCTGGGCCTCGATGCGGTGGCGCTGCACGTGGGCGAGGCGCCGGCGTGAGCGGGCCTCGCGCAAGAGACCGCGACCGGCGCGGCTCTCGCGAGACGCCCGCGCATTCGGTACGACCTGGAGGCGCAGATGGAGGTACGCCACGACCGCGCCTCCGGCCCACTCTCTCCTGGTCGTCCGTGGCCCAGAAGCGCCGGGTCGTCCGCGGCCTCGACCTCGTCGAGGAGCGTCTGTTCACGCTCGCCTCCGAGTACCCCGGCGTGCTGGGGGAGGCGTGCCTCGCGACTCTCGCCGCCGGCGGGAAGCGGGTGCGGCCGCTGCTCACGCTGCTGTGCAGCCGGCGGGGCGAGCCGGTGGGCGACCCCGTGCTGCGCGGCGCGGTCGCGGTGGAGCTGGTGCACATGGCGACGCTGGTCCACGACGACGTGCTTGACCGCGCCGAGCTCCGCCGCGGACGTCCGACCGTGGCGCACCAGTACGGCGCCGGGATCGCCGTGTCTGCCGGCAACTACCTGCTCGCCCGCGCCTTCTCGGAGCTGGTGGGCGCGGGCGCCACCGCCGCCGTCGATCTGCTCAGCGCGACGGCGGTCGGCCTCAGCGAGGGCGAGGTGCTGCAGAGGGCGGAGGCCCACGACGTGAGCATCGGCCCGGACGCCTACGTCCGCCGGTGCGAGCGCAAGACGGCCGATCTCTTCTCCGCCGCCTGCTCCCTCGGCGCCCTGCTCTCGGGGGCGCCGGAAGCGGCCTCCGTCGTCGCCGAATACGGACGCCTCATCGGTCTGGCCTTCCAGGTGTTCGACGACATCCTCGACTGCAGCGGCGAACAGGCGGCCACGGGCAAGCGGCCGGGCACCGACATCCGCGACGGCACCATCACCCTGCCGTTGATCTACGCGCTGGAGGGCCGGCCGGAGCTGGCCGAGACTCTCCGCCGGCCGGCGGTCTCAGACGCAGACGTCGACGCCGTCCTCAGTGCCGTCGCCGACAGCGGCGCGCTCGGGCGTGCCCGCGACGACGCTTTGCGGTACATTGCAGAGGCACGCGCGGTCCTCGCCCGCTGCCCGGACACCGTCGAGCGCGGTCTGCTCGAACAGGTGGCCGCGCAGGTCGTGGACCGCTACAGCTGACGACCCCGGAGTCCTGCCCCGTGAACCCACCTGAGATCTCCGCGCTCGCCGCGCGCTCCGGCCTGGACCGCATCTGGCGCAAGGTCGAGACCGCCGAACGCCTCAGCCGTGACGACGTCACCGCGCTGCTCGCGTCCCCCGACCTGCTCGCGCTCGGCGCGATGGCCGACTTCGCCCGTGCCCGCAGCGCCGGCGACGAGGTCTACTTCATCTCCAATCGGCACATCAACCACACCAACGTGTGTCGTAACCGGTGCCTCTTCTGCGCCTTCAGCCACGATGAGGGCGACGCCGACGCCTACACCCTCACGATCGACCAGGTGGTCGAGAAGGCCCGGGAGACGCTGGCCGCGGGCGGCATCTCCGAGATCCACATCGTCGGAGGCGAGCACCCCGATCTGCCGTTCAGCTACTACCTGGACATGATGCGCGCCCTGCGCGAGCTGGCGCCGGACGTGCACATCCAGGCGTTCACCGCGAGCGAGATCAGCCACTTCGCGCGTATCAGCGGCCAGTCTGTCGCGGAGGTGCTCGAGCAGCTCAAGGAGGCGGGCCTCGGTTCGCTGCCCGGAGGCGGCGCCGAGGTGTTCAGCGGCCGCGTGCGCGACCTGATCTGCGAGCGCAAGATCAGCGGCCAGACGTGGCTGGACGTGCACCGGGCCGCGCACGAGGCGGGCATGGTGTCGAACGCGACGATGCTCTACGGCCACGTCGAGCGCCCGGATGAGCTCGCCGACCACATGGTCCGCCTGCGCGACCTCCAGGACGACACCGGCGGCTTCAACGCCTTCATCCCGCTCTCGTTCCAGCCGGCCCACACGGGGTTGAGCGAGCTGCCGGGTCCCACCGGCTTCGACGATCTCAAGATGCTGGCCGTCGGCCGTCTGGCACTGGACAACTTCCGCCACATCAAGGCGTTCTGGATCAACGTCGGCCTGAAGCTGGCGCAGGTGTCCCTCGCCTTCGGCGTCAACGACCTGGACGGGACCGTGGTGGAGGAGAAGATCAGCCACGCGGCCGGCGTCGACACCGGCCAGGAGCTCAGCAAGGCCGAGCTGGTGCACGTCATCAAGGCCGCCGGCCGTGTCCCCGTGGAGCGCGACACCCTCTACAACGTCGTGCGGCGCTACGATGATGCGGCCTGACGCCCCGGGCTCCGATGCGGTCGCCGGCCACGCGCGCCCGCGTGGCCCGGACGCCGCCGCGCGTGTCGGGCGCATCCGGTTCGTCAACTGCTTCCCGCTGTACCATCACTTCGCCGAACAGCTCTCCGCGCGCGGGTTGAGCGCCGACATCGTCGACGGATACCCGTCCGACCTCAACGACATGCTGGCACGGGGCGCGATCGACGTGACCCTCTCGTCCTCGATCGCCTTCGCCCGCAACGCCGACGCGCAGGTCCTGCTGCCGCAGGTGTCGATCAGCTCGTTCGGCGCGGTCGACTCCATCCAGCTCTTCGCACGTACGCCGCCGGCGCGCATCCGCAGGGTCGCGGTGACCGAGAAGAGCGCGACCTCCATCTGTCTGCTCAAGGTGCTGTGTCGTGAGTGGGGGATCGAGCCGGAGTTCGCGCCCCGGCGCGGACTGCTCTCCGAGATCCTGGAGGAGTTCGACGCGTTGCTGCTCATCGGCGACGAGGCCCTGCATCTGCTCCGGGTCGAGGCTTATCCGTACCATTACGACCTCGGCGCGGAGTGGAAGGACCTCACCGGCCTGCCGATGGTGTACGCGGTGTGCGCCGCCCGGCAGGATTTCGTCGCGGCGCGGCCGGAGGCCGCCGCCGCCGTCGGCGTCGCCCTCCTCGCGTCACGCGACGCGTGTGCGGCGGCGCCCGAGGCCACCGCCGCCGCCGCCGCACAGGTCTACGACTTCAGTCGGGCCTATCTGGAGGACTATTTCGACAAGCTCAAGTTCGGGTTCACGCCCGAGTATCGCGCCGGCTTGCAGGAGTTCTACCGCCGCGCCGCCGAGGCCGGCGAGCTCGAGCGTGTGCCCGACCTCGAGGTCTGCATGACGGGCGTCTGTTGAGAGGGGGCTGCCATGAGCCGTGACGATGCGATCCCGGACCGCCGCGTCGCCCGACTTCGGCGGGACGCGGCCTCTCCCGCCGTTCGCGGCCGTGGACGACCGGCCGGCTCTGCGTGGGGGCCTGAGCCGTGAGCGGCGACCGGGCCTCGTCGCCTGCCGGGGCGACGTCCTCGAGTGTCGCGTGGCGCAGCGCCGAACCGGACGACGCCGCGGCGGTGGCCAGGGCGATCGACGACTGGTGGCCGGGCAAGCACATGGTCCATGCCGTCTGTCCGCAGCTGTTCGAGCATCTCGGCGACACCTGCGTGCTGGCCGAGCGGGAGGGCGACCTCATCGGGTTCCTGGTCGGCTTCGTGTCGCAGCGTATGCCGGGCACAGGTTACGTGCACTACGCCGGCGTGCGCCCGGACTGTCGCGGCCTCGGCATCGGCAGGGAGCTCTACCGGCGTTTCTCCACGGCCGTCGCCGGGCGGGGCTGCACACGGCTCTACGCCGAGACCGGCGCCTGGAACGTCGAGTCGATCGCCTTCCACCGCAGGGTGGGCTTCACGCTGCAGCCCGGCGACGCGATCGTCGACGGGCTGCCGGTGCATCACGACTCCGCCGGCGTGGGGTTCGACTTCGTGGTGATGGTCAAACCTCTCGTCGGAGAAGGACCGTGACGCGCCCGCCGGATGCAGCTGCGCCGCCGCCGGCGGACCCGGCCCCCGAGCGCCTCACCGACGCGGACGCGCTCGCACTGCTCGAAGGCGGCGACCTTCTCGGCGTCGGCGCGCGCGCCGACGCCGTCCGTCGCCGCCTCCACCCCGGCGACGAGGTCACCTTCGTCGTCGACCGCAACATCAACTACACCGACTACTGCCTCTCCGGCTGTCGCTTCTGCGCCTTCTACAAGAGGCCGGGCAGCGGCGAGGGCTATCTCCTCGCCGCGGACGACATCCATCGCAAGATCGAGGAGACGCTGGCGCTGGGCGGCACGGCGATCATGATGCAGGGCGGGCTGCACCCCGACCTCGACATCTGCTGGTTCGAGGAGGTCTTCCGGGG
>JAAYBE010000401.1 GCA_012719015.1 Actinomycetota bacterium | reverse complement strand
CCGGCCTGGACCGCAGCCAGTGCTCCCTCGCCGACCGCCATGGCGATCTGCTTGAGCGGGTTGGCGCGGGCGTCGCCGCAGGCGAACACGCCCGGCAGACCGGTGCGCAGCAGCCCATCGGTCACGATGTACCCGTGTTCGTCCAGTTCCACCGTGCCCCTGAGCCATTCGGTGTTGGGGATCTGGCCGATGTACACGAACACGCCGTTGACCGGGAGCGTGCGCGGCGCGCCGGTCTTGACGTTCTCCACCTCCAGGGCCTCGACCATCTCCGTGCCGTCGATCCGTTTGGGGATGGAGTCCCACACGAGCTCCACCTTCTGGTTGGCGAACACGCGCTCCTGGGCGATGGGCGCGGCGCGCAACTGGTCGCGCCGGTGCACCAGGTAGACCCTGTCCGCGAACTTGGTGAGGAACATGCCCTCCTCGACGGCCGCGTCGCCGCCCCCGATGACCGCCACCGTCTTGCCGCGGTAGAGGGCGCCGTCGCAGGTGGCGCACCAGCTGACGCCGCGACCGATGAACTCGGCCTCCCCGGGGATGCCGGAGCGTCGCGGCTCGACGCCCGGGGCGAGGATCACGGTGCGGGCGTGGACCTCCTCGCGGTCGGTGGTCACCACGTAGCCGCCGTCGGGCGCGGCCCGGAAGCCCGCCACGCCCTCGATCTCACGCATCTCGGCGCCGAACTTCTCGGCCTGCTCCTTCATCTTCTGCGAGAGGTCGAACCCGGAGATCCCCTCCGGGAAGCCGGGGAAGTTCTCCACGAGGTCGGTGAGGGCGATCTGCCCGCCGGCCATGTTGCGCTCGAGGACGACGGTCCTGAGGCGGCTGCGGCTGGCGTAGATGGCCGCCGTGAGCCCCGAGGGGCCGGCGCCGACGATGACGACGTCCGGCGCGTCGGCGCCGGGCTCGCGGGTGGGGTCAGGCATGTCGTGTTACTCCGTCTGTGGTCGATGCCGCGGGATCAGGCTGGGGTGACTCTACCCCGCGACGCTCAGAGCAATCCCCGCGCCACCAGCGCCTCGGCGATCTGCACCGCGTTGAGCGCCGCGCCCTTGCGCAGGTTGTCGGCCACGACCCACAGGTCGAGGCCGTTGGCGATGGTCACGTCCTCACGGATGCGGCCGACGTAGACGGGATCGTCGCCTTCGGCCGGCAGCGGCATGGGGTAGCGGAGCTCCGCCGGATCGTCCACGACCACGACGCCGGGGGCCGCGGCCAGGAGCGCGCGCGCCTCCGCGGCGCCGAGCTTCTTCCGCGTCTGGACGTTCACGGCCTCGCTGTGCGCCCCGAACACGGGCACGCGCACGCAGGTGGCGGTGACCTTGAGCTCGGGGTCGGCGAAGATCTTGACGGTCTCGTCGACCATCTTCTGCTCTTCTTTGGTCGCGCCTGAGGGCAGGAAACTGTCGATGTGCGGCAGGAGGTTGAAGGCGATCTGGTGCGGATAGAACTGCGCCTCGACCGGATCGCCCGCCGCCCACGCACGCGCCTGGGCGTCGAGGGCGGCGATCCCGCCCTGTCCGCTGCCCGAGACGGCCTGGTAGGTGCTGACGACGACGCGCTCGATCCCGGCCGCGTCGTAGATCGGCTTGAGCGCGACGACCATCTGGATGGTGGAGCAGTTGGGCGTCGCGATGAGGCCCTTGTGGGCGGCCAGGTGGTCGCCGTTGACCTCGGGCACCACGAGCGGCACCTCGGGGTCCTGGCGGAACACGCTCGACTTGTCGATCACGACGGCGCCGGCGTCCACGGCCTGCCGCGCGTACTCGCGGCTGACCGACCCGCCGGCGGCGAAGAAGGCGAGGTCGACGCCGTCGAAGGCGCCCGGGCCGAGCTCCCGGACCTCGACCTCGGCCCCCTTGAAGGGGAGCCGGCGACCGGCCGAGCGGGCGCTGGCGAGGAGTCGCAGCTCGCCGACGGGGAAGTCGCGCTGCTCGAGGATCGCGCGCACGGTGCCGCCCACGACCCCCGTGGCGCCGGCGACGGCGACGGTGTACGGCGCGGCCATCAGCAGACCCCCCTGTCCGAGGCTTCGTGCACGACGTCCTTCTCGTCCAGGTCGAAGGCGGTGTGCAGCGTGCGCACCGCCTCGTCCACGTGCTCCTTGGCGATGACGCAGGAGATCTTGATGGGCGAGGTGCCGATCATGTCGAGGTTGATGCCGAGGTCCGCCAGGGTCTGGAACATCGTCGCGGCGACGCCGGGGTGGCTGCGCATGCCGGCGCCGATGAGGCTGATCTTGGCGATCGACGAGTCGGTGACGTACTCGCGGGCGCCGAGCTGCTCGACGACGTCGTGCAGCGCGAGCTCCGCCGCCGGGAGGTCCTCGGCGGGCACGGTGCAGGAGATGTCGCTGTGCCCGCTCTCGCTGGTGTTCTGGATGATGGTGTCGACGTTGACGCGGGCGGCGGCCAGCGCGTTGAAGACGCGCGCGGCGACGCCCGGCTTGTCCGGCACGCCGCGCAGCGTGACCTTGGCCTCGTCGGTGGTGTAGCTGATGGCCCTGATGATCGGCTGCTCAAGCTGCTGCTCGATGTCCATTCCGTGGCCTCCGTCATTGACCCAGGTGCCCTCCGCCTCGGTGAAGCTGGAGCGCACGTGGATGGGGATGTCGAACTTGCGCGCGTACTCGACCGACCGCAGGGCGAGCACCTGGGCCCCGCTGGCCGCCATCTCGAGCATCTCGTCGTAGGAGACATGGTCGAGCTTGCGCGCCCGGGACACCAGGCTCGGGTTGGCGGTGTAGACGCCGTCGACGTCGGTGTACGTCTCGCAGACCATGGCGCCGAGCGCGTGCGCGAGGGCCACCGCGGTGGTGTCCGAGCCGCCCCGGCCCAGGGTCGTGACGTCCTTCGCGGTGCTGACCCCCTGGAAGCCGGCGACGAGGACGATCTTGCCCTCGCGCATGGCCGACTCGATGCGGTCCGGATGGATGTCGAGGATGCGCGCCTTGGTGTGCGTCGTGTCGGTGATGATGCCGGCCTGCGACCCCGTGTAGCTGACCGCGTCGTAGCCGAGCCTGTGGATGGCCATGGCGAGCAGGGCGCAGCTGATGCGCTCGCCGGCGGAGAGGAGCATGTCCATCTCCCGCTCGGGCGGGTCGGGCGTGATCTCGCGCGCCAGCGCCAGCAGTTCGTCGGTGGTGTCGCCACGGGCGCTGACGACCGCGCAGACGCTGTGGCCCTGCTCGAAGGTGGCGACGATGCGGCGCGCCACGTTGCCGATACGGGCGGCGTCGGCGACCGACGTACCGCCGTATTTCTGGACGACGACGGACAAGGTTGACCTCCGGGAAACGACAGCACCTGAGTGTACCAGACGGCGCCGGGGCCCGGCCCTCACGGGCCTCCGCCGGCGCCTCCCGCCGCCCGCGGGCGGCCGCCGCCTCAGGCGCCGGGCTTGGGCGCGATGCGGGGCAGCGCGCGCTTGTGCGCGCTGGTCGCGTGCAGGGCGTCGACGCGCGCCTTGACGGCCGGCGGCGCAGCGCCGGTGAGCAGGTAGGCGTCGAGCTGCTCGTACGTGAGGCCCATCTCGGCCTCGTCGGTCTGGCCGGCCCAGAGACCGGCCGACGGCGGCTTGGCGACGATGCGCTCCGGCACGCCGAGGTGGCGGGCGAGGTCGCGGACCTCGCCCTTGACCAGGCTGCCGAGCGGCAGCAGGTCGG
>JAAYBE010000008.1 GCA_012719015.1 Actinomycetota bacterium | reverse complement strand
CCGCGCCAGATCGAGGTCGGCCACGCAGACACCGACCCCGCCGACGAGACGCGCGAGGACCACGCCCCACGGATCGACGATCATGCTGTTGCCGTAGCAGTCCCGCCCCGGCAGATGCTCGCCCACCTGGTTCGGGGCGACCACGAAGCAGCCGTTCTCGATCGCCCGGGCGCGCAGCAGCACCTCCCAGTGCGCCGCTCCGGTCTGGGCCGTGAAGGCGGAGGGCACGCACAGCACCTGGGCGCCACGCAGCGCCAGCGAGCTGTACAGGCCCGGGAAGCGGAGATCGTAGCAGATGGTCAGCCCGAGACGGACGCGGACGCCGTCGGCGGTGTCCACGTCGGCGGTGACGATCGCCGCGCCCGGGGCGACCTCCTCGGACTCGCGGTACGCCGCCGTGGTCGTCGTCGCGTCGAAGAGGTGGATCTTGCGGTACACGGCGCGCAGGCGTCCAGCCGGGTCGAACAGCGCCGATGCGTTGTGGACGAGGTCGCCGGACGCGGGCTCGTAGACGGACCCGGCGAGCAGCCAGACGCCGCGCCGCGCCGCCACGGCCGCCAGCGCCCGGTTCGACGGGCCCTCCGGCCCCTCCGCCGTCGCGACGATGCCCTCCGCGTCGCCCTTGAAGAACCAGGTCTCGGGCAGTACGACGAGGCGGGCGCCCTGGTCGGCCGCGACCTCGACAGACTCTTGGGCGACGCGCACGTTGGCGGCCACGTCGTCGCGCGTGTTCATCTGCACGCAGGCGACCCGCAGGACGTGCCCGGGCGCCCCGCCCGTCACGCCGAGCGGAGCTTCGCCACCGTCCCCACAGCACGGGTTCATCCGCAGGCCTGCCTCGAACACGCCATCAGCGACAGGAGCTCATAGGCGACCGTGGCCGCGACCGTGCCGGTGAGGTGACTGCTGTCCAGCTC
Source organism: Actinomycetota bacterium (assembly GCA_012719015.1). Lineage (GTDB taxonomy): Bacteria > Actinomycetota > Thermoleophilia > UBA2241 > UBA2241 > CAIXSE01. The sequence continues at coordinate 9,493 of JAAYBE010000008.1, read as the reverse complement.
GGGTACGACCTCGACCACGTCGGCGCCGGCCAGATCGAGCCCGCGACACCCGCGGATGAGCGCCAGCGCCTGGGCCGAGGTCGGCCCGCCCACCTCGGGCGTGCTGACCGCTGGTGCGAACCCCGGATCGAAGAAGTCGACGTCGACGGTGACGAACGCCTTGCCGGAGCCGATCTCGTCCACAGCCGCCGCGACCGCGCCGGTGCCGAGCTGTGCGAGATCGTCCCACGGTACGACCGTGAAGCCGAGCGCCCGCGCCTGCTCGTACTCGTCCGGCAGGTCGAGGCCGCCACGCATGCCGAAGAGGGCGGAGCGCGACGCGTCGATCACGCCCTCCTCCGCAGCGCGGCGGATCACCGTGCTGTGGATCTGCCGCTCGCCGCCGCTCTCATCCAGGCAGTCGGTGTGCGCCCCGAAGTGCAGGAGCGCCAACGGTCCGTATCTCTCCGCCGCCGCACGGAGTTCCGCCAGCGTGACCGTGTGGTCGCCCCCGATCCCCAGCGGCACCGCGCCCGCATCGTGCACCTGCGCCAGCGCGGTCTGCATGGCGACGAGGCTGCGATCGGTGAAGCCCGCCACCAGCCGTGCGTCGCCGGCGTCGATCACCGAGAGGCGATCGAAGACCGAGACACGCTGGGCGGGATTGTAGGCCGGGTGGAGGGTGAGGGAGGCTTCGCGCACGGCGCGCGGCCCGAACCGGGCTCCACTGCGCACCGCGAGCCCGGTGTCGAAAGGGAGTCCTACGATCACCACGTCGACGCCGTCGTACTGGGTCATGTGCGGCAACCTGAGGAAGGTGGTGACCCCGGCGATCCGCGGCGAGAGCCCGTCAGTCTCCGGGCCATGTCCCTTCATCGACGCCTCCCTGTTTCGATGGCCGTCCCGTCAGTCTACCTGCCCCGCGACTGGGAGAGACACGCCTGACTAATCCCAGAAACCACCCCTGCCGATAGGACTTGTGCGGGCGCGGGCGAACAATGTCGTGGACCCGCACGCTCGCGCTTTCGGGGGAGACAGTGCCGGAGGAACGGCTTCGGATACTGGTGATAGACGACGACGGCGACCTCGTCGCCACTGTCGCCGCCATCCTGACCACCGCAGGATACGAGGTCCTCACGGCGCTCACCGGCGAGCAGGGCCTGGAGATCGCCTTCACCGGGCACCCCCATCTGATCCTCCTGGACGTCACCATGCCCGGCATGGACGGCCACCAGGTCTGTCGTGAGCTGCAGTTCGGTTACACCAAGGACATCCCGGTGGTCTTCCTGACCGCCCGCGCCGAGCTCTCGCACATGCTGCAGGCCCATCGCTCCGGGGCCTCGGGCTACATCACGAAGCCGTTCCAGCCTGATCATCTGCTCGAGACCATCACCGACGTGCTGCGCGAGACCAGCGTCCACCGTGACGACGTCACCGGCCTCCCCACATTGGCCAGCACCCAGGTCGAGGTGCAACGGATGCTGTTCGACCACGGACAACTGGGGCTGGTGTACGTGAGCCTGAGCGGCATCCAGACGCTGGAGCAACTGCAGGGCTTCGAGGTGGTCGATGACGTGTACCGGGTCGTCGGCGAATGCCTCGAGCAGGCGCGTGGTGATCTCATCCGCGACGAGGACTTCGTCTCGGTCTCCAGTCTCGGCGATGCCTTCCTCATCGTCCTGTCTCCTTCACGCGACTCGGGGTTCGTCGCCGAGGAGGACCTCCTCGTCGTCAAGCGACGCCTCCAGCAGCATCTGTCGAGCAGGCTGGAGACCGAGCTGGAGAACCCGATGCTCGGCCAGGTCGACGTCTTCATCGGGTCGTCCCGTTTGACGCAATCCCCGAAGATCCGCTTCAAACGAGCCCTGCTCGACGCCATCGCCCGCGCCACCAGATCCATCGAGGTCGAGCGCGACGAGATCCGCGCCCGTCTGCGCCACGAGTTCGAAGCGATCATGGCGGACGGGCTGCTGAGCTGCATCTTCCATCCCATCGTGAGCCTGGACGACTTCACCGCCATCGGGTTCGAGTTGCTGGCCCGCGGGCCGCGGCAGAGCGAGCTGCACCGGCCGGACGCGCTCTTCGAGGTCGCCCGCGGCGAAGGGCGGGTGGACGAATTGGACCGGCTCTGCCGACGCGCGGCCTGTGAGGCGGGCAGCGACCTGCCGCCTGGCCGCCTGCGCTTCGTGAACACGGAGCCCGCCACCATGTTCCTGCACTCCCGCGGCGGAAGCTTCGTGCAGGAGTTCGTGGAGGGCGTCAAGTCCTCGCAGCGCGGCCTCACGGTCATAGAGATCACCGAGAACAGCGTGATCGACGACTTCGACCGCATGCGCGAGGTCGTGCATCAACTGCGCGCCCACGGCTTCCGGGTCGCCGTCGATGACGCCGGCGCCGGATACGCCGGCCTGCAGACGATGGTCGAGATCGAGCCCGACTTCATCAAGCTCGACATCTCCCTCATCCGCGGCGTGGACAACTCGATCGTCAAGCAACGTCTGGTGCGCACGCTGCGTGACTTCTGCCGAGAAGCGGCTGTCACCCTCATCGCCGAGGGCATTGAGACCCGCCGGCAGCTCGACACCCTCCGTGACATCGGCGTCTCGCACGGCCAGGGCTTCCTGTTCGGCCTCCCCAACGCGGACACGCCGCTGCGCGAGGCGTACCCGCCGCTGGAGACGGTGACCCCCGAGTGAGGCCGCGGGACCCTGGCCGCCGCCGCGCCCGTGTGATACCATGCCGCGCATCATGACCGCCCACGCCAGCCACCGTCGCAGCCGCACCTCAGCGCCGGGCACCGCACCGGCGTCGCTCGACCTCTGCGTCGGGATCCGCGCCGGCTGGCGTCTCTGGGCCTGGCGCGCGTAGCGCGCCCGTCTTCTGACACCTGCGTGGGCTCGGCCCACACCCCCACCGCACCGCTGTCGGTCGTCCCGTCCCCCGCCACGGAACCGGACGACACATCGATCACGCCACGCACCTCACGTCACCCAGCCAGGCGTCACCCGAGAGGAGGCAGGTCATGAGCGAGTACAAGAAGAAGTTCGTCCTTGACGAGGAGAGGATCCCCAAGGCCTGGTACAACATCGTCCCGGACCTGCCCGAGCCGCCGGCGCCGCCCCTGAACCCGGCGACCCTGCAGCCGGCCGGTCCCGACGACCTGTTGCCGATCTTCCCGCCGAGCATCGTCGCCCAGGAGGTTTCGGCCGAGCGCTACATCGAGATACCCGAGGAGGTCCATCAGATCTACCGCCTCTGGAGGCCGTCGCCGCTCATCCGCGCCACCGGCCTGGAGAAGGCGCTCGACACCCCCGCCCGGATCTTCTACAAGCACGAGGGGGTCAGCCCGGCGGGCTCGCACAAATGCAACACGGCCGTCGCGCAGGCCTACTACAACAAGCTGGACGGCACGACCCGTCTGGCCACCGAGACCGGGGCCGGGCAATGGGGCAGCGCCCTGAGCATGGCCTGTCAGACCTTCGGGCTCGAGTGCAAGGTCTACATGGTCAAGGTGAGCTACCACCAGAAGCCGTACCGGCGCAGCATGATGCAGCTCTGGGGGGCCGATGTCGTGGCGAGCCCCACCGATCAGACCAACGCCGGCCGCGCCGTGCTGGCGGAGGACCCCGAATCACTCGGCAGCCTGGGCATCGCGATCAGCGAGGCGGTCGAGGACGCCGTGACGCACCCGGGCTCGAAGTACTCACTGGGCAGCGTGACCAACCACGTGCTGCTGCACCAGACGGTGATCGGGGAGGAGGCGATCCTCCAGAGCCAGGACGCCGATGCGTACCCGAACGTCGTCGTCGGTTGCGTCGGGGGCGGCTCGAGCTTCGGCGGGCTCGCCTTCCCGTTCCTGCGCGAGAACCTGGCCGGAAGGGCGAAGACGCGCCTTGTGGCCGTCGAGCCGACCGCCTGCCCCTCGATCACAAAGGGCGCGTTCACCTACGACTTCGGCGACGAGGCCGCGACCACGCCGTTGTTCAAGATGTACACCCTCGGCCACGACTACATGCCGCCGGGCATCCACGCCGGCGGCCTGCGTTACCACGCCATGGCTCCGCTGCTCAGCCATGTCTGCAATCTGGGCCTCATGGACGCGGTCGCGGTGCGTCAGACGAAGGTGTTCGACGTCGCCGCCCTCTTCGCCCAGACGGAGGGCATCATCCCCGCCCCGGAGAGCGCCCACGCCATCCGGGTCGCCGTGGACGAGGCGCTGAAGGCAAAGGAGGAGGGCGTCGCCCGTAACATCCTCTTCAACCTCACCGGGCACGGGCTGCTGGACCTGAGCGCATACGACGCGTACCTGAGCGGCAAGCTCGAGGATTACGACCATCCCGAGGAGGAGATCGCGGCATCGATCGCACGGCTCCCCAAAGTCGAGTGAACGAGGCAGCGGGCTTGACGTGAGGGGCGGCGCACAGTGCGCGCGGCCTCTCCCACCACTTCACCAGAAGGATCGCGGCGAGGGCGGCGGGACCAGGGTCCCGCCGCCCTCGCCCTGCCCGCCGTCCGTCTCATGGGACGGCGTCAGCGCAGGCTCCGCACCTTGGCGCGAAGGACGTCGGGCAGCCGTCCTCGGGCAGTGACGATCACCTCGGGGATGCCGGCGAGCGGGTGCGGCGACTCGCCGACGGCGATCCGCACTGCCGCGGCCGTCAACAGGCTTTCGTCCGCCGCATCGTCGCCGCAGGCCACGGTGCGCTCGCCCGCGACGCCGAGGGCCATCGCCACGAACCGCAAGGCGTCGCCTTTGTCCACTTGAGGCGCGAGGACCTCCAGGAATCCGGGTCGGACGGACCTGGCCTGCAACCGCCCGCGCCACTCCCGACGGAGCCCCGTGAACAGGCGGGCGACGGTGCCCGGCTCCCCGTGGAGGACGAGACGGCTCACCTCGTCGCCGACGAGGCGGGCGACCGGGACATGTGATCCACCCACCGGCTCGATCTCGCGAGGCCCGTCCGCATCCCACACAGTCACCGCCACCCCCTCGGTCAGAGCGCGCCTCACGACCTGTCGGGCGTCCCGCCCGGGCAACGGCGTGTGGCGCAGGATCCGCCCGCACGCCTCCACGATCAGCGCTCCATGGAAACACGCATAAACGACGGGCTCTACCCCGAGCAAGGTCGTCGCACGACGGGCGCTCCGCAGTGGACGCCCGGTGACGACGACGAAGTGCGCGCCCGCACCGACGATCTCGGCGACCGCTTCCCCGACACCCGGGAGGGGGAGCCCGTCGTCGTCGAACAGGGTGCCGTCCAGGTCGCAGGCGAGCAACACCGGACCTCGCTCACGGCGGACCGGCATCGAGGACGCCTCACCCGCCCTCGGGCGCAGGCAGCAGCACGGTGAGCCGCAGACCCCCGCCGGATGCCTGGCTCGCGACCATGGAGCCGCCCTGCGCCTCCACCAGCGCCCGGCAGAGTGCGAGCCTGGGGCCGGCCCGACGTACCCCTGTGGCCGCGTCATGGCGTTCCAAGAAGAAGGGCAGGTCCGCCGCGGCCATCGTAGGGCCGTCGTCCGTGACCGTGAGGCCGACGGCAGGACCGTCGGGGGCGCCGCGAGCCGCGCCCCTCTCCGCCGGCCCCACCGCGATGACCACGCGGCCGCCTCCCTGCACGGACTCGAGGGCGCTGTCGAGCAACGCGCCCGCGACCCGAAGCAGCCGCCCAGGATCGCCGAGGGCGACGGCAGGAGCCAGTTCCTCGACGAGCGCGACGCCCTGGGCGACGAAGTCAGGGCGTCGCTGCTCCACTGCTGCGGCTGCCACCTCGGCCAGGTCGACCGCCTGCCGCGCGCCGCTCGCACGCCCACCCTCCAGGTCGTTCAGGTCGCGCAGCATCGCCAGGAGAGCGATGAGACGATCGATCTCCTCGCCGAGCATGCGAAGGTGCTCCGTCGTCGGCGTCACCGACCCGTCCCCGAGCGCTTTCAGACGCGATCCGACCTCGGCGAGCGGACCATCGAGTCCGTCCAGGAGGTCGTCCGTCATGTCCCGACGCCGCTGCTCCTCCCTGGCCAGCCGCCCCGCCAAACCGTCGAACGCGGCGACCAGCGACTTGACCTCGTCGCCGCGCGCCGTTCCCTGCGTTCCCCGGTCCGCTGCGACGACGTCGGCCACGGCGTCGTCGAGTTCCTCGACAGGTCGCGCGAGGCGCCGGCTCAGGATCAGAGAAACGAGCGCGGCAGCCGCTCCGCAGACGGCGACGGCGAGGAGGAGGTCGCGGGTGAGAGCGGCGCGGTACGCGTCCCCCGCCGCGTCGGAGGCGTCGCTGCGGCGGTAGACCTGCGCGGTGCCCACCGTCCGACCAGCCACGACGATCGGCGCACTGTCGACCGCTGGCGCGTCGTCTCCACGCGGCGCAGGCGAGGCGGGACTCGTACCGGCCCCTCCTCCCGTCGCGGTCTCCGCGCCGGCAGCCTCGCCCTCCCGCTCTTCCTCGCCGCCGTGACGTCCTTGCACGGTGAAAAGCAGGTGGCCGCCTGTGTCGTATACGGCGACGTCCAGGTGGTTGAACGTAGCCACCTGACTGAGCGCGTAGACGGCCGTCGCGTCCCAGCCCTCCGGCTCCCTGTACGTGGACCGCAGGGAATCGACCACCTGCGCGCTGCGGGCCGCCTGCTCCCGCTCAAGGTAGACGTGGACGCGACGCACCCCCGTGGCGCCCGCGATCACGGCCACGGCGACGATCGCCGCCAGTGCGATCATGAGGTGCGTGAAGAGGAGTCGCGAACGCAGACCACGCCTCATTGCCACGCCTCCGTGGATCCGGTCTGCTCGGCGCCGCTGATGCGGGGGTCGCCGGGGGCGTCGGATCTGCGACCACGACCGAACATGCATCAATCATACCCGTGCGCTTCGCTGCGCCGGTCTGTGCTCCGGCGCGAGCGGGGTCCGCAGCCTCAGCAGGACAGGCTGTCTGATAGGATGCCTGCCACGCTGGAGGAGGTCTCCGCTGCCCAACCTGAAGGTGCACCGAGTGGCGTGGGTGGTCGCGGCCGTCCTGGTCGCCGTCTCCCTCTTCACGCTCGGCAGTCCCCACACGCCCGGACTCAGTCAAGAGCCGCCGTCGTTCGACGGTGAGGCAGCGTACGCCGATCTCACGGCCATCGTCGAGCAATTCCCTCGACGCGTCGCCGGCACAGACCCCGACAATCGGATGGCCATCTGGGTCGAGGAGCAGTTCCGGGCCGCGGGCCTCGAGACCCACATCGACAGCTTCACGGCCAAGGTCAACGGGAAGGACGTGGCCGTGCAGAACGTCTGGGGGATCGCCCGCGGCCGCACGAAGGGGACCCTCATGCTCGTGGCCAACCGCGACGTCCCTCCGCCGGCGACGCAGGGCGCGGGGGACAACGCGTCCGGGGTCGCCGCGCTCCTGGGCCTCGCGGACGCCTTCACCGTGACGGCGCACGAGCACTCCATCATCTATCTGTGTACATCCGGTGACGCCTTCGGAGCACTCGGCGCGAAGGACTTCGTCGCCAGACACCAGACCGACGGTCTCTACGCCGTCGTGGCCCTGCGCGACGTGGCCAAGCGGGACAGCGACGGCGTGAGCCTGGACGGCTGGAGCCCGGTCCCCAGGGCTGCCCCCCCGTGGCTCTGGCTCCTCTCCGCCCCGGCCGCGAGGCGAGACGCCAACCTGCGCGCCAAGCTCCCCACCTTGTCCTCCCAGGTCCTCCGCCTCGCCGTGCCGACCAGCGCCGGAAGCCAGGGACCGTTCGTCGCCGCCGGCGTCCCCGCCATCACGATCTCGTCGTCCGGACCTGCAGCCGCTGCTCAGAACGACACGCTGGACACGGTCTCCAAGGCCACCCTCGCCAAAGTCGGCACCACAGCGCAGGACATGATCATGGCGGTGGACGGGATGGACACGCCCGGAGCACGCAGCTCAGGCGCCGTCTTCCTGACCCGTGGCGCCACGCTGTCCGGCGGCGTGCTGGCCACCGTCCTCGCCACCCTGCTCATCCCGCTCGTCGCGGTCACGGTCGACCTTTTCGCGCATTGCCGCCGGGGCCGCATCCGGCTCGGTCCCGCCTTCAAGCGCGCCGGGCTACACCTCGCACCGTGGCTCGTCATGGTCTCGCTGGTCTACTTCGCGAACCTCGTGGGCCTTCTGCCCAGCAGCCCCGACGCGGTCGTGCCGCCCCACTCGCGGCTCGCCTTGAATCCCCGCTACCTCCGGGTGATCGTCCTGCTCGCGGTCATGCTGGTCGTCTACGCGTATGCCGTCGCTCTCGAACGCCGGATCACACGTCGCCTGACGATCGACCCTCGCGCGACGATCTTCGTCTCGCATCTGCTGCTGGTCGTGATCGCTCTGCTGCTGGTGGTGGTGAACCCCTACACCCTCGTACTGGTCCTGCCGGGTGCGGTCCTCTGGCCGCTGGCACGACCCGGCGGGTGGGCGCGATCCATCCTTCCCGTCTATCTGGGGCTGATCATGGTGCCGGTGCCGCTGGTCTACTACGCCGTCAAGCTCGGCATCGGGTGGCATGTGTGGTGGTACTTCTTCCTGCTCTTCGAGAACCGGACGGTGCCGGCGGCAGCGGTCCTGCTGGCCGTCCTGTTCTTCTCGACCGCCGGCGTGCTGGCGCACACCCTGCACGAACGCGGATCGAGTCCGGGCGCGCTCTCGTGGCCGGCGATCGATCGTCGCGGGCCTGGGCGCATGTCCGACGAGGAGTGGGCCGCGACCGTGGGCGTCGCGCGCCGCCGGATGCGCGACAACGGCAACGTGCGCACACGGTGACCGCGCTCACCGTGACGGGTGACGGGCGACGTCACCCGGGCCGGGGCGACGCGACCCCGGCCCGAGGCGGCCGCCGGCCGGTCAGTATTCTTCCTGCGAGAGCGACTCGTCGATCACCGAGTCTGTCTCGGCGTCCAGTCCGTGGTCGTCGCCTTTGGGCACAGGCTTGTCGCCGCTGTCCCGCGCGAGGAGCGCCGCCTCGCCGCTCATCATGGCGTCGAACGCCTTGGCCTTGAGGCGGGCGCGCGTCTCTTCGATCCGGCGCCGCATCTCGGCCTGATCGATGACCCCTCCCTCGCGGGGCGACTCGGCGGCGGAGTCTTCCGGGGCGACCTCGGCCACAGCCGTCTCAGCACCCGGCGCCTCAGCGACAGGCGCCTCAGGGAGCGCCTCCCCGGTCGGAACCGGCGCCTCGAGCGCTTGTTCTTCTATGACCGTCTCGTCAGCCACAGGCTCCTCGACGACCGCAGGCTCCTCGACGACCGGCGACTCCGCCGCTGCCGGAGCCTCCGATGCGGCCGCCCCGGCCTCGTCGAGCACCTCGACTTCCTCGGCGACGACCTCGGCCGGCGCGACCTCGTCGACGACTTCCTGCTCAGCGGCCTCCTGCGCGAACGGCTCGGCCAACTCGGCCTCCAGCGTCTCCCGGGTCTCCTCGATACGCGCCCGAAGATCCTCGCCCGCCGGCTCTTCCGGATGCTGCTCCCAAACCGGGAACGGCCGGGGCGGCGCCTCAGCGACGGCCGCCTCCTCGGCGG